>NZ_WSPG01000059.1:0-2500 GCF_022819185.1 Morganella sp. HSTU-ASny43 | reverse complement strand
CACCCCCAGCCACAAGTCATCCGCTAATTTTTCAACATTAGTCGGTTCGGTCCTCCAGTTAGTGTTACCCAACCTTCAACCTGCCCATGGCTAGATCACCGGGTTTCGGGTCTATACCCTGCAACTAATTCGCCCAGTTAAGACTCGGTTTCCCTGCGGCTCCCCTATTCGGTTAACCTTGCTACAGAATATAAGTCGCTGACCCATTATACAAAAGGTACGCAGTCACACCCCGAAGGGTGCTCCCACTGCTTGTACGTACACGGTTTCAGGTTCTTTTTCACTCCCCTCGCCGGGGTTCTTTTCGCCTTTCCCTCACGGTACTGGTTCACTATCGGTCAGTCAGGAGTATTTAGCCTTGGAGGATGGTCCCCCCGTATTCAGACAGGATAACACGTGTCCCGCCTTACTCATCGAACTCACACTACCAACACCTTCGGATACAGGGCTATCACCTGCTGCGGCCAGCCTTTCCAGACTGTTCTCCTGATGCTGATAGTGATTAAGGTTCTGGGCTGCTCCCCGTTCGCTCGCCGCTACTGGGGGAATCTCGTTTGATTTCTTTTCCTCGGGGTACTTAGATGTTTCAGTTCTCCCGGTTCGCTTCATTACCCTATGTATTCAGGTAATGATAGTGCAACGAATTGCACTGGGTTTCCCCATTCGGAAATCGCCGGTTATAACGGTTCATATCACCTTACCGGCGCTTATCGCAGATTAGCACGTCCTTCATCGCCTCTGACTGCCTAGGCATCCACCGTGTACGCTTATTCGCTTAACCTCACAACCCGAAAGGTAAGGAGGTGATCCAACCGCAGGTTCCCCTACGGTTACCTTGTTACGACTTCACCCCAGTCATGAATCACAAAGTGGTAAGCGCCCTCCCGGAGGTTAAGCTACCTACTTCTTTTGCAACCCACTCCCATGGTGTGACGGGCGGTGTGTACAAGGCCCGGGAACGTATTCACCGTAGCATTCTGATCTACGATTACTAGCGATTCCGACTTCATGGAGTCGAGTTGCAGACTCCAATCCGGACTACGACGTACTTTATGAGTTCCGCTTGCCCTCGCGGGGTCGCTTCCCTTTGTATACGCCATTGTAGCACGTGTGTAGCCCTACTCGTAAGGGCCATGATGACTTGACGTCATCCCCACCTTCCTCCGGTTTATCACCGGCAGTCTCCTTTGAGTTCCCGCCATCACGCGCTGGCAACAAAGGATAAGGGTTGCGCTCGTTGCGGGACTTAACCCAACATTTCACAACACGAGCTGACGACAGCCATGCAGCACCTGTCTCAGAGTTCCCGAAGGCACCAAAGCATCTCTGCTAAGTTCTCTGGATGTCAAGAGTAGGTAAGGTTCTTCGCGTTGCATCGAATTAAACCACATGCTCCACCGCTTGTGCGGGCCCCCGTCAATTCATTTGAGTTTTAACCTTGCGGCCGTACTCCCCAGGCGGTCGACTTAACGCGTTAGCTCCGGAAGCCACGCCTCAAGGGCACAACCTCCAAGTCGACATCGTTTACAGCGTGGACTACCAGGGTATCTAATCCTGTTTGCTCCCCACGCTTTCGCACCTGAGCGTCAGTCTTTGTCCAGGGGGCCGCCTTCGCCACCGGTATTCCTCCACATCTCTACGCATTTCACCGCTACACATGGAATTCTACCCCCCTCTACAAGACTCTAGCTGACCAGTATCAGATGCAATTCCCGGGTTAAGCCCGGGGATTTCACATCTGACTCAATCAACCGCCTGCGTGCGCTTTACGCCCAGTAATTCCGATTAACGCTTGCACCCTCCGTATTACCGCGGCTGCTGGCACGGAGTTAGCCGGTGCTTCTTCTGTCGGTAACGTCAATTGCCAAGGTTATTAACCTTGACACCTTCCTCCCGACTGAAAGTACTTTACAACCCGAAGGCCTTCTTCATACACGCGGCATGGCTGCATCAGGCTTGCGCCCATTGTGCAATATTCCCCACTGCTGCCTCCCGTAGGAGTCTGGGCCGTGTCTCAGTCCCAGTGTGGCTGATCATCCTCTCAGACCAGCTAGGGATCGTCGCCTAGGTAAGCCGTTACCTCACCTACTAGCTAATCCCATATGGGTTCATCTGATGGCGCGAGGCCCGGAGGTCCCCCGCTTTGGTCCGAAGACATTATGCGGTATTAGCTACCGTTTCCAGTAGTTATCCCCCGCCATCAGGCAGATCCCCATACATTACTCACCCGTCCGCCGCTCGTCAGCAGAGAAGCAAGCTTCTCCCTGTTACCGCCCGACTTGCATGTGTTAGGCCTGCCGCCAGCGTTCAATCTGAGCCATGATCAAACTCTTCAATTAAAAGTGTCTGATGCTCAAAGAATTAAACTGTTTACTGCTGCTTATTACTAAGCTGCTGTATTGGTCACTCTTCAAGACTTCTCAAAAATAATATTTTTTGTGATATGTCCTGCGAGTGCCCACACAGATTGTCTGATAAATTGTTAAAGAGCAGTTGCAAC
>NZ_WSPG01000058.1:0-4443 GCF_022819185.1 Morganella sp. HSTU-ASny43 | reverse complement strand
GCGGCATCTCTGCCGCCGTAATTAATCAGCCTCCTGCACCTGCAGCTTTCAGTAATTTCACAGCATTACTGTCCACCATCATGCTGCCGACACGCTTCGTGGTATAGAAATGCACAAACGGCTTGTTGGTGTACGGGTCGCGCAGCATACGGATGCCGATACGATCCAGGATGGTGTAGCAGCGTCTGAAGTTACCAAACGCCAGCGGAACAGCACCGGCAGCCATATCAGCAAACTGCTCATTTTCCGCAATACCATATCCCAGTAATGCAGACGGCTGACCCAATTGCAGGCCCGGCTGCCACAGGTAATTCCCCTGGGAATCCTTCAGTGTGCGCACTTTGAATAACGTATTGTTATTCATCATAAACTTAGCACCGTTGCGGTATGGTTTTCGCAGTGTATAAATCAGTTTCATCACTTCATCAGCGGTCAGTTCGGTCGGTTTCTTCAGCAACAGGTGTTGCAATTTGCCCCAGTCACGCTCCTTATCCGCTTTATCATCACTGCCGTAGGCCAGCAATCCTTTGGGCTTTTTGCTGCCGTCTCCGCTGGTGAATGCCGCTTCTTCCTGCGCTGCAAATTCAGTTGTCAGTTCACCGGTAATGAACTGCTCAACGTTGAAAAAGGCATCATCCAGCATGGTCTGAGTCGCCGCCGGATTGCCGTAAATTTCCCCCCACACCGGTTCAATGGTACCGAGTTTTGACGTGCTGGTTTCCGGACGCGCATCAGTCTCACCAACCCAACCGCTGCCGGTACCTCCCATATTCACGAGGCGCTTGTAATTCGGCGTGCCGACTGAGACAACATTACATTCCTGACGCATAATGACTTCGTCACGCAGAGCAGAAATAATATTGCGATCCAGTTCTTCCGGCACGGCATAACCACCGTCAGGATCAGAACCAATCTGCATGGCTTTCTGTTCCAGTTCGGCCAGGCCGTCATCCTTACCTTTGCGGACAAACAGTTCGAATGCACTTTTGTGTTCAGCAACATCTTTGTTTGCCACACCACCTGCCGGACGTTTCACGGCCGCCAGCTCAGCTTCCAGCGACGATTTCAGCTCGTCCAGTTCGGATAATCTGCCGTTCAGCGTTTCCACTGACTCGGCCAGTCTGCCTTTTTCTGATTCGATGGCATCAATACGTTTGTCATTTTTTGACTTAAATTCTTCAAATGACGCTTTCAGCTCTTTTGCCACTTCACTGATATCTTTATGATCAACAGCCATAACAGCCCCTTACTGATTAAAATTAATGGATTTAAGTGTTTCCAGTGCATCTTCCTCTGCGTCACGCAGAGAGAGAGCATGGTAGCCGTCGGCCATAAATGCCTTAGCCTGTGTCCGCGACAGTCCGGCATCACGCAGGACGCGCTCAATACTTTTTTGTGACGGGATGTCACCACGGGCAAATGCCGATTTAACATCACTGACCCGGGCTTCATCATTGGACGGGAAGGTCACCAGGCTCACTTCCCACAGATCGATTTCTTTCAGGAGAAACGCCCCTTTACTCCGGTCGTACTCCCAGTCTTTCAGGATGTAGCCAATAGAAAGGCCGGATAATGATCCGGCCTTCAGATGTGCATGAGCCCGTTTTGACAGCGGGTCATCCTCGATAAGCAGCCGCCCTTTGACATACAGGCCGGTATCATCCTCCCGCATTTCGGTATACACACCGACCGGTTCGGAAATCTGGTGCTGCCAGAGCATGGCCGGAAGACCGCCCTTCTCCCGCCATTCACTAAGTGATGCCTGAAAAGCACCCGGCACAACAATATCGCTGTAGCTGTCTTTCACGCCGAAAACCGATCCGTATCCTTCAAATTCGCCGGTTTCAGTGACCGACTTTATTTTCAGCGGTATGTCCAGCCGCTGTTTAGTCATTATCGACATCCTGCTTTTCCTCTTTTTCCGGGCTGCTCTCAGGCTTTGTGGTCATGTTCATCGGTGTCAGCCAGATATCACCACCTTCACGCGGGTTGAGCTCTTCCAGTTCCCGGCATTCATTGGGTGAATAGATCCCCCAGTTAATACCGGTGGCATAAGCATCAAACCGTGATTTCATATCTCCGCGTAACAATGCCCCTGCGTTGAATTTCGCGTAAAAAACCGGGTCTCAAGGAACTGTGCGTCTTCCGATGTCATGCTGATTTGCTGCCATTTCAGGCCCATCTCAAGGATCATGGGTTTATGTGCATTAGCCAGTCCCTGATGCCGGTTTTCAAAGTCGGTTTTCAGCCGCTCCCAGGCATCGTCTTTCAGGTACTGGTCAGTTTGCAGGACACCGCTGGTTACCGCGCCGTTCCCGAACAGACGTGAGCCGTGCTCCTCCGTTGCCAGCCCCAGCCCGACCGCCTGTTTTGCATACGCTATCGGACTGAGTCCGGTTAATCCGTCCAGGGTGAAAATCCGCACATGCCAGATATCATCCTGTGTCAGCGTGTCGTGCCTTCCGTCCGGAAAAGTAACCTGATATTCAGGTTCCCACTTACTGTTCAGTTTTGGAGTAACTGAAGACGGATCCAGCGGCAGCAGCTCCACCACCTCACCCAGCGCTTTGACTTTGTAAGCATAAAAATTGCCGCGCAGACACAGGCAGGCGATCAGTAATTCCCAGAACTCCTGCGGTGTCATGTAATTATTGGGGTTTACAGATAAAAGCCGGTTAAGCCGTTCACGGACAGCCCGGCGGTTGCCTGTCTCCAGCTGTTCATACAGAGAACACGGCAGCATGCCGACTGACTCCGCCAGCACGCGAACGCAGCTGAATACTGCGGTAAGCTGCATCGCCAGTTGCGGACTGACGCGACGGCCGGAATAGGTGTCATAGGTCAGACCGATCATTTCGCTGAGCTCTGACGAACTCATACCCGTATCGGATTTTCTGAATAAACCGGGAAAGAACATTATGATCCTCCGTTGTTATTCAGGCTTCCCGCTGATCTTGATACCAGATATGACCAGAGCAGGCATAAACCGCCGGCAGTGATAAACCCGGCAGCAGGCATCAGCAGCCAGGCACCGAACGCCAGCAGACAGGCACCCGCAACCCCCACCAGCAGGGCGGTAATAGTCAGTAATTTCATTGGATTTCCTCAGAGTGAACGTAAGCCCCTGGAAGATAAAACATCGGACAAACTTTGTTCCTGTTCCCCGCCGTTCACCATCTGGCGTGATTTGGCAGTAAACAGGGCAAACGGCCCGTCAATTTTGTTTTCCGGTGTCGATTTGTTCGGGAAAATGTTGTCATTTCTGTCCGGTTTTACCGTCACGTTAGACATCATCCAGGACATTACCGGGTTGTGGTCATGATGAAATTTGCCGGAATATACATCAGCCTGAACGGTTTTCATCGATTCAGACAGGTTTTTCACCGTCTGCGCCACCTCCACCAGCGGAATACCTTCTTCCGCCAGGCGGCGGGAGAACTGAACGGCACTCCACGGGTCAAAACCGAGTTCACGTAAATCCTCACCTTCGCACCATGCCAGAATGTCGGCTTTGATGATGTCGTGATCGACAACCTCACCGTCCGTCAGTTCAAGATGACCGGCAGCTCCCCATTTCCGGTACAGGTCAGCGATATGCTTCGGTGCAGTCACCACTCTGTCCTCCGGCAGCCAGAATTTGCACTTCATATGCAGTTGTCCGCGCGGATCCTCATACACTTTAACGGCTGCGGTCACATCGATTTTGTTTGACAGATCCACACCAACCCAGACCGGGTAATTTTTCAGCTCATCATCCGGCGCATTTTCAGGGCAGCTGTCCCACTTACCGGTATCCATCCAGGCGGATTCGGCATTCACCCACATATTGAGGTGCTTGGTCAGGAAATTGGGCCGGGCCGCAATCTGCTCTTTTGCCTTTTTCGCCAGGCGGCGCATATCGTCAAAACGCTTACAGACACCCAGCCCCGGATTGGCTTTTATCCAGATGCTTTCATCGAACGGGTCATCATCCTCATCCGGTGTGTAAATTGCCGCGAAAAAGGTATCATCCTCCACCACGCCCCGCAGCACCTTGATGGCGTAATCCCGCAGTTCGTAGCAGATGCCCTCGCGGTTAAATCCCGCTGTAGTGATCGCAAACAGCAGGGATTGAAGACGGGCACCGGTCGCGGTTTCCAGCACATCCCACACATCACGGGTTTTGTGGGCATGAAGTTCGTCCACAATGCCGCAGTGAATATTCAGGCCGTCGAGGTTATTTGCGTCACTGGACAGCGGCTCAAACTTGGATGCAGACCGCTCCTGGTAAATCGCCAGCTTATTAAATTCAAACAGGCGGCCGAGTGAGCTCCTGGCCTTTTTGACCATGTTTTTTGCATCTTCAAACACAATACGGGCCTGGTCACGGGTGGTGGCCGCCGAGTAAACCTCGGCGCCACCCTCACCGTCAGCGCCGGTCATGTACAGACCGATACCGGATGA
>NZ_WSPG01000057.1:0-4890 GCF_022819185.1 Morganella sp. HSTU-ASny43 | reverse complement strand
ATATTAAATATGTATTTGTTTTTTTAATTTTCGCCAATAATATACACAACACAGTATTAACAAAATGTATTTTTATACTAACTGATATTGGTTAAATATATTTTTAGGATTATTATTTTGATGTATATCACGGTATAGTATTTATACTTGGTTATATTAATAATTGTTCGTCAGATAGTCTTAATTTTAAACAGGTGCAAAAATGGAAAACAATAACCGATTTTGGCCGCATATAAGACGTGTTACACACCTTATGATGTTCTCACATCGTTCGTGTTTTGATTTTAATCGTTTTAATGCACAAAGGTAGTCCCTCTACTGACATCCATGACGTTGTCTGCATATTGCCATCGTATGGATCGTCGACCTCTTTCTCATTATATCCCGCATTTATGTGTGGATATGCTGAATTCTGATTGATAATTCATACTCTGGTTTTCATGCATATCAATATGCAGGTAAACAGCTTTCGTCATTCCCGGTTGCGGTAAAAAAAGCCCTTGCTGAGATAGTGAAAACTGTCAGTCCTGAATATTGTTTTGGCATACGTAATGGCATAAAGAGAAATGTGATTTTTTAACTCAATAGTATATTGAGGGAACAAGCTCGCATTTATGAAAATAAATAACTGAAATATTTTTTCTGAATATTTCAGCGGGAATTTTTTGCCAAAAATAAAAGGTATGAAAATGAAAAGTTATAAAATCGCTGTCAGCTATGATATGTCTGACTATATTTCAACACACCGGGAATGTGTGGATATCCTGAATACAGATTTTACGGATGTTGCTGTCATCGTTATTTCACTTGATGATATCCGCGACGGAAAGCTGGATTTTATTGAGCAGCACAGTTTTGAACAGCCGGTTTTTGCTGTAATCAGTGATCACGAAGTCATTCCGGCAGATGTCATTACACGGTTAACCGGCGTGATTGATTTAAATAAAAAGAACGGTGAATTATACAGTAAGCAACTGGAAACAGCGGCGCTGAAATATGAAGAAAGTCTGTTACCGCCATTTTTCGGCAGTATGAAAAAATATGTTGAGCAGGGCAATTCAGCTTTTGATTGTCCCGGACATCAGGGCGGGGAGTTTTTCCGCCGTCACCCGCTGGGTAACCAGTTTGCTGAATATTTCGGCGAAAATTTATTCCGTTCTGATTTATGTAATGCGGATGTCTCCATGGGGGATCTGCTGATTCATGAAGGGGCTCCGTGCGCGGCACAACAGCATGCGGCGAAAGTTTTTAACGCGGATAAAACCTATTTCGTCCTTAATGGTACGTCGTCTTCAAATAAAGTGGTGCTTAATGCCTTATTGGCGCCGGGTGACCTGGTATTATTCGATCGTAACAACCACAAATCAAATCATCACGGCGCATTAATACAGGCGGGGGCAATACCGGTTTATCTGGAAGCTGCGCGCAACCCGTTCGGATTTATCGGCGGGATTGATGCTCATTGTTTTGAAGAGGATTATCTTCGCAGCTTAATTAAAGAAGTCGCACCTGAACGAACCGGCGAAAAACGTCCGTTCCGTCTGGCGGTTATTCAACTGGGTACGTATGACGGAACAATTTATAACGCACGCCAGGTTGTCGATAAAATCGGTCATTTATGTGACTACATTTTATTTGATTCTGCCTGGGTTGGTTATGAACAGTTTATTCCGATGATGAAGGATTGTTCTCCGCTTTTGCTGGAGCTGAATGAAAATGATCCCGGAATTCTGGTCACACAATCTGTTCATAAACAACAGGCCGGTTTCTCTCAGACATCTCAGATCCATAAAAAAGACAGTCATATTAAAGGCCAGAGCCGTTATGTGAATCATAAGCGTCTGAATAATGCCTTTATGATGCATGCCTCCACCAGCCCGTTCTATCCGCTGTTTGCCGCGCTGGATGTGAACGCCAAAATGCATGAAGGGAAATCAGGTAAGCGTTTATGGATGGATTGCGTGAAAACCGGGATTGAAACCCGTAAGTTGCTGCTGAAATCCTGTAAACATATCCGCCCGTTCATTCCGGAAACTATTGATGGCCGTTCATGGGGCGATTTTGAGACTGATGTGATTGCCAATGATCTCCGGTTCTTCAATTTTGTGCCGGGTGAGCGCTGGCATGCCTTTGAGGGATATGAAGAAAATCAGTATTTTGTTGACCCGTGCAAATTACTGCTGACAACGCCGGGTATTGATGCCAAAACCGGTAATTATGAAGCGTTCGGTGTGCCGGCAACGATTCTGGCTAACTATCTGCGTGAAAATAATATCATTCCTGAAAAATGCGATCTCAACTCCATTCTGTTCCTGCTGACACCTGCTGAAAGCATGGCAAAAATGCAGCATCTGGTGGCTCAGATTGCCCGTTTTGAGCAATTACTGGAACAGGATGCTCCGCTGAAAGAGGTACTGCCGTCTGTATATCATGCGCATGAAGCCCGTTATCAGGGGTATACCATCCGTCAGTTATGTCAGGAAATGCATGATATGTATGTGAAGTTTAATGTGAAACAACTCCAGAAAGAGATGTTCCGCAAATCACACTTCCCGCAGGTCAGCATGTTACCGCAGGCAGCGAATATTGCGTTTGTACGCGGCAACGCGGAATTGGTTGCGGTGGATCAGATTGAAGGCCGTATTGCGGCTGAAGGTGCTCTGCCTTATCCGCCGGGGGTTCTGTGTGTGGTTCCGGGGGAAATCTGGGGCGGCTCCGTGCAGCAATATTTTCTGGCGCTCGAGGAGGGGATTAACCTCTTCCCGGGATTCTCACCGGAATTACAGGGTGTGTATATCCGCTGTGATGAAGATGGCCGTCAGCGGGCATACGGCTATGTAATTAAACACTGAGTTCGTTAATTCGTGCATGGCGGAGCGCGGATGAGCGTGCTCCGTCAGCCGGGGAGAAATATGATGAGTGCTTCAAAGAATAAAATGAGCGTATTACAGCTCACTATATTAACCGCAGTGAATATGATGGGATCCGGCATCATTATGCTGCCGACAAAACTGGCGGAAGTGGGGACGGTTTCTATTCTGTCATGGCTTGTGACCGCCGTCGGTTCTATGGCTCTGGCTTATGCATTTGCCAAGTGCGGTATGTACAGCCGCCGCAGCGGCGGGATGGGAGGTTACGCGGAATACGCATTCGGTAAATCCGGTAACTTTATGGCGAATTATACCTATGGTGTTTCTCTGCTGATTGCAAACGTTGCGATCGCGATTTCAGCCGTCGGTTATGGGGCTGAACTGATGGATGCGGCGATGACGCCGCTGGGTATCTGTATTGCCACAATTGTTGTGTTGTGGATTTGTACGGTGGCAAACTTCGGCGGTGCACGGATCACCGGACGGATCAGCAGTGTGACTGTCTGGGGGGTCATTATTCCGGTTGTTGGTATTTCGGTTATCGGCTGGTGGTGGTTCAGTCCTGAACTGTATGTTAATTCCTGGAACCCGCATAATTTTCCGCTTTTTGAGGCGGTCGGTTCCTCTATTGCGATGACATTATGGGCATTTTTAGGAATGGAGTCAGCCTGTGCTAACAGTGAGGCGGTTGATAATCCTGAGAAAAATGTGCCGATAGCAGTATTGGGCGGAACATTAGGCGCAGCGGTTATTTATATCGTATCAACAAACGTCATTGCCGGTATTGTACCGAATATGGATCTGGCAAACTCTACTGCACCGTTTGGCCTGGCATTCTCACAAATGTTTACGCCGGGTGTGGGTAAGGTTGTTATGGCGCTGATGATTATGTCCTGCTGCGGTTCATTATTAGGCTGGCAGTTCACCATTGCGCAGGTATTTAAATCATCATCCGATTCCGGTTATTTCCCGAAAATCTTTTCTGCTGTTACCAAAGCGGATGCCCCGGTAAAAGGTATGCTGGTTATTGTTATTATTCAGTCTGCACTGTCGCTGATGACCATCAGTCCGTCACTGAATAAACAGTTCAATGTGCTGGTTAACCTGGCGGTTGTTACTAATATTATCCCTTATATCCTTTCCATGGCTGCCATGATTATTCTGCAGAAAGTCGCCAATGTGGATCCTAAGAAAGCACGGACAGGCAATGTGATTGCATTTATCGGTGCTGTTTATAGTTTCTATGCGCTGTATTCATCCGGTGAAGATGCTGTGATGTGGGGGGCGCTTGCCACCTTCCTCGGCTGGACACTGTATGGTTTTGTTTCCCCGCGGTTTGAAATGAAACAAAACCAGGACGTAATGATGAAATAACGAACACTCTCCGGTGGGTTCCTCCCGTGCAGTAACGGCGGGAGGATTTTTTCCTGCAGCGAAACAGCCGGAATGTATACGAACAGCAATCTGTATATTCCGCATAACAGAGATAAAACGTAATGACAGCAATAATGACAAAGCCGAAACGGGGACGACCGCCGAAAAACCATGATGCAGGTACCGATGTAAAAGAAATATTGATCCGCAGCGGTACGGAGGTGTTTACCGAAACAGGATATATGACGTCAGATATCAGCAGAATATTAACAAAAGCAGGTATTCCGAAGGGATCTTTTTATTATTACTTTGGCAGTAAAGAAAATTTCGGTGTGAAAGTGATACGTCATTATGACCGCTGTTTTTCTCATCTGCTGGATAAATGTCTGTCTGATACCACATTGCCGCCACCGGAAAGATTATTGACATTTTGCAGGATTGCCAAATCCGGAATGGAAAAATATCACTGGCAGCGCGGGTGTCTGATCGGCAATCTCGGGCAGGAAGTTATCAGTCTGCCGGCCGGGTATTGTGAATTACTCAATGACATTATTACCGGCTGGCAAAAGAAAGTGGAGAATTGTCTTCTGGAAGCACAGGCGCAAAATCTTATTTCCGGAAATACTGACTGCAGGCAGATGGCGGC
>NZ_WSPG01000056.1:0-4995 GCF_022819185.1 Morganella sp. HSTU-ASny43 | reverse complement strand
TTTGTGTACTGATACGGCGCACACCGCTATCTACACAGAGTTTTTCGTCGACAGCGTGATTTTTGTATAAGAGACAGTTTATATTGAATGTTATAAAACAAACGATGTTCTTAGGGAAATTTATTTATGCCAATTTTCATCCCCCCCCCCCTAAATCATTAATATTTAATCGCCGTAACTTTAATTTGTAAATTAAGAGAGGGATTGAAATAAATGTCAATGTCCCGCAAATCAACAAAGTTACATATTGCATAGGAGAACCAATAGAAATCTGATCAGGCGGGATAAAGCTCAGAATGAAAGCTAATAGTGTTGCGATTAAACCAGAGCCGGCCACCAACCAAACTCCGAGTTTTCCTCCTGGGATTTTATACGGCCTGACAACTTCTGGTTGGCTATAACGCAACATAATTACCGCACCAAACATAAGTACATACATTAATAAATAAAGAATAGATGCGAGTTGACCTAAAATCTGAAAAGTAGCCTGTACAGATGGAAGACATACCAGCATAGTTGACATTATGGTAACAATTATTGCTTGTAACAATAAAATATTTCGCTGAATACCATTTTTATTACTTTTTATCAGGTTTTTTGGTAAATATCCTAATTCTCCCACTTCATATAATCCACGAGAAGGACCTGCAACTATTACCGTAACTTGGCCGAGAGCGCCAACAGCAACCATCAAAGCAATAATATTTCCCATCCACGGAACGCCGAAATAACTGAACATAGTGTTATAAGATACCAGCAGGCTTTGTACTAAATTAATTTTATGAGATGGAATTATTGCGCTAATTATTAGTGTACCAGATATCAATACAACAACTGCTAGTAATGCACTGATACCTATGGCAGCAGGATAACTACGCGATGCATTATTCAGCTCTCGGACATGTACTGCATTAATCTCCATTCCGGAATAAAATAAAAACACACCAGCTGCCAGAACTAAATTATGGAGATGTGTAATGTTAGGGAACATGCTATCCCAATTTGTAGAAAATTGGACTGGGTGTCCTTTATATATAAAAAAAACACCAAAAAAAATCAAAGCAATAGCAGGGATTAAAGTGCCAAAGATTCCTGCAAATGAACTGATTTTTGAAGCCGATTTTATTCCTTTAAAATTAATAAAAGTAGCAAACCAATAAACGGAAAGCACAACTACTAACGTATATAATGCGTTTCCTGCGAGGATACTGCCTTCACCATGTAATGGTAATGAATACGCTAAAGAAACTGCGGCAAATATTAACATTGTAGGAAAGCATATTGTTGTTGCCAACCATTGAAGAAAAATAGCCACAAGCCCCAAACGGTCGCCAAAAGCCTGGCTAATCCACCTGAAAACACCACCTTTTTGAGGCCAACCTGTAGCAAGTTCGGCAGCGCACAAAGATACGGGAACCAAAAAAAACAAAGCTGCAAACAAATAAAAAAAGACAGAAGTTAACCCATATTCAGCCTCTGCAGAAAGTCCACGAAGGCTCACCACAGTTGTGATGTTCATCATAGCGAATGAACCGGTTCCAAGGCCCGTAGCTATTAAAGATGATTTTGAGATTGATTTTAAATTCATGTTAATTGCCTTTTATTAAAGGGACGCACAAAGCGCCCCTTTGATTAGACTAAAATGTATTTATTGCTGCGTAACTTGTTGCCAAGATGGTTTGCGGAAGGCGTAAATAACAAGAGGGATAGTTACGAATAAAACGGCACCAGATATTAAAATAAGAACATAATTAGTCGGATTGCCAACGGGGATCTGAGAAGGTGGTATAAAGCTCAGGAAGAATGCAATCAAAGCCCCGAAAAAACCTGCTCCAGCGATTACCCACATACCCAGTGCACCGCCCGGTACACGATATGGGCGAGGTACATCAGGTTTTTTATAGCGTAAATATATAGCGGCTGAAAACATCATGATATACATAAGTAAATAAAGAATAGCAGCAAGTTGACCTAAGATCTGATAAGCCGATTGAACAGAAGGTAATACAACCAGAAGGACAGATATGATACTAACCACAATTCCTTGGCATATTAAGATATGCTGCTGAATACCGTGTTTATTTGTTTTTTGAAAAAATTTAGGCAAATAACCGGAGCGGCCAACTTGCAATAAACCTGTTGATGGACCTGCCACGATAGCAGTTATTTGACCAAGAACACCAAATGCAAGCATCGCTGCAACTACCTCACCAAGCCAGTGCAGGCCAAAGTGATCAAATAATGTATTATATGCAATCAATAAACTTTGTACTAAATTTATTTGATGCTTAGGAATTAAAGTTGAAATACACAACGTTCCAAAAATAAATATAACAACAGCAGTTGCTGAAGCACCTATTATTGCCAAAGGATAGTTTCGAGATGGGTTATCAACCTCGACTACGTGAACAGCATTAATTTCCATACCAGCAAAGAAAAGAAAAATAGAAGATGCTAAGACTAGATTATCTAGATTTGTAAGGTTAGGGAAAAACGAAGTTACATTTGCAGTAAAGTGTATTTCGTTTCCGGTAAGGCAATAAATTAATGTCAGAGTCATCAGAATAATTGCAGGGATAATTGTTCCAATTAGTCCACCTAATGTAGTAAGTTTCGCAGAAGACTTTGTACCGCGGAGTGCGAATACGGTTGCAATCCAGTAAACAGATAGCAATATAACAACTGTATATAAACGGTTAGATGCTAAAATTGAATCGGCATCAGGATGTGGTCCAATAAAAGCCAAAGAAACTGCGGCAAAAATCAAAACAGTTGGGAACCATATCGTCGTCGCCACCCACTGTAGGTAAATAGCAACAAAGCCCAATCGATGCCCAAAGGCTTCCCCAATCCATCTAAATACCCCTCCTTTCTGAGGCCATCCTGTTGCAAGCTCGGCAGCAACAAGTGAAACGGGGATTAAAAAAAATACTGCCGCAAAAAGGTAATAAAAGGCAGAGGTTATTCCGTATTCGGCCTCAGAAGGGAGTCCCCGCAAACTAACAACAGTAGTAACATTCATTATTGCTAATGTCATAATACTTAGTTTAGCCGATGATTTTTTTGAAGGTAAATCAGAGACGGAAGCCATAAAACGCTCCTTAATAAATATAATTTATTTTATCGTTGATCTCATTTTTTAGAAAGATAATACAGGTCTTAATTTAGGCCTGTATTATCATTTAATCCTATGTGTTATTTAATGCCTAAAACTTCATTGCGTGCTGTGATAACACAATCAACGACGTGTTGCATTACTTCATGAGTTAAGTGAACATTCATAGGGTAAACTTTTAGAGCAAATACTTTAGCGTCTGAATCACTGTCGTCACTATTGTAGTCGGTGACTCTAAATCCTGTGCTAAAGCTTATATACGGAGTATATTTTCCATTGATTTTTTTACCACCACGGAACCATTCATACAATAAATTACCCACATCCATAGTTAATTTATTATTAGCAATTAATTCTTTTTTATATGATGGGTCTGTCAATTCATTCTGGTATTGCTGATGCCCAATAACACCCTCCGGATAAACACGGAACAGAGTGACTAACCCATAATCATCAGGGTTAACACAAACTGTAGACGCATTGGCATGCAAAACATTTCTCAAGTAATACTGGTTTTCCATAATCCCCCCCATAATAGCCTGGAAACCTTCATACCCGAAAAACTTCATTGTTGCCCAGCCAGCTAGTGCGCCAGTAGCTGCGCGAGAAACCTCTAATGTATAGTCCAGTGGATTATATGGGGAGCGAGGTTGTAAATAAGCAGACCCAGGTCGTTTTAAAATACTTTCAAATTCACCGGCATTACGGTAAACAAAGCAGCTACTCGCATATGGGGTAAATCCGGCCTTATGGAAATCAAAACCGATGGCATCCGCATATTTCATTTCCTGTAATGCATGACAATTAGTACTAATAAAAGGCAGGAGATCTTCAGTGAATTCGAGAGGATTTTTTTCAAAATCATATTTTTTAAAGGCCAGCCATGACCAACTTGTTACTGCATCACAATATAACAGTGCCTTTCCGTAAGGTTCCGCATTAGGGTATTTATCCAGCAAGTCTCGAACTCCTGCCACTGGATCAAATGCGTTAGCGTCGGTGGTTCCCATAGTACAAACAATAGAAGCGATAGGAATATTTTGTGCCTGTAAAGACTTCAGCACATGCTCTAAATCATGTAGATCCATTGCGTTTGTTACAGGGTCAGTTTTGATACGAATAATATTATCCATACCTAAACCAGTCCAGTCAGTACTGTTCAACATGGTGTAGTGAGCTTGCTGAGAACATAATACTTTCGCATCAGTGCGGATACCGGAATGGCGGGAGTTTGGCAAAACGCGAGTAAGTGCATATTTCACATGGTATGTCCAGCAACCAGAACCTCCATAGGTATATACGCAACCTGCATTTTTAGCTTCCCAACCAACAAGGTTTGCAAGCATTCCTGCGCTTTCAAGTTCAGCACGGTGGACATTCCAAGCATATTCACCTTCAAGGATATTAGGTGAAAAAATTTCTGACATAATTGCAGCAACAATAGAAGCTGTGTTTGCTTGAGGAATAACGTTACACATAGCTAACGGATGCCCCCAATTAGGTAGTCCCTCAAATAATTCACTCGTTTGGGTAATAACTTGTTCACTGTCACTCATTTCATCCGACATTTCAATATCTTTAACTTTATCGAAATCGATAGTTAAAGCCGGATTTTTGCCAAGATATGCAGGGCCGTCTGGAGCAGGACGTAATTGGTTAAGTTGTTCAATTGCTTTGGAAATGGATTTTGTTAATGGATCATTATCGTCATTAAATGCAGAAGGGAATGCGGAGCACATTTCATCGCGATATTTTGCCCATTTTTTATTTCCGTTACTATTAGATGAATTCATTTAAGTTTCCTCTTTATGGCATGTAGTATCAATAGTGACTATATATGTTACATCACGTTCATTAATGATTTTTTATAACTCTAAGTT
>NZ_WSPG01000055.1:0-5114 GCF_022819185.1 Morganella sp. HSTU-ASny43 | reverse complement strand
CGGGTGGTGGCCGCCGAGTAAACCTCGGCGCCACCCTCACCGTCAGCGCCGGTCATGTACAGACCGATACCGGATGAAAGGGTGGATTTGGCGTTTTTACGCGCCACTTCGTTATAGGCAGTACGGAAACGGCGAACCAGTACCGGATCGCCGTCATCGTCGTGCTGAGCTTCTCCGCTGAGTTCATCAACCAGCGGGATCACAAAGCCAAAGATATTAATCAGAATAAAGGTATGCCACGGCATCAGCTCTATCGGCTTACCTGCCAGCGCCCCTTTGACGTGCGGGACAAACTGGTAAAAATCCAGAATATGCTGGGCGCGTTCTTCAATGAAAAAGATGTCGCGCTCAGGGCCACGCTCTAAATCATCAAGAAACCGCTGACACGCCAGGCGTATCAGTTCGCCCGTAACTATTTCTCCGGCAACCACCTGCTCGGCGTACCGGATCCCATCTGCTACGGTTGCCATTCATCATTTGCGCTTTTTCATAAATGCCTCGAAAGGGTCTTCTTCGGCTGGTGTGTTAATCGTTACCTTCGAGCGGGACGCCGGGGTCATACCAAATTCACCCAGCATTGCCCGGATCCGTTTCCAGGCATCGGCTTTCATTGCCGCCACCGGGTGTGCTTTTATCAGTGGTCCGCCATCACTCTGTGTTGTGTAGGTGTAACCTTCTTCGTCCAGGGTGTCGCAGTGCTGCCGGTATTCGGTGTATGCCTCGATCAGCAGCTCCAGCGCTTTGGCATCCATCGAACTCATCACGCCCATGGCATCGAGTTCTTCCCCGATCCGCTTAAACCAGTATTTCCCCTGCTTGGTAAAATGCTTCGGAGTTGGGGGTACCCCTGACGGCGGTTTTGGTTCTTTTTTATTGATCGGGCGTTTTGATGGGTTACCCCTGACCAAACGCAGGTGTGACGGGGTTTTCGGTGGTCCCGACATAATCGTTTTCTCCTATTGATTCCCATCCGGGGATCCCGGAAAAAAGTTTTCTAACCTGCGGCGATCTGAAAAGAGGCAAGGCGGCGGTCCCGGATAGATAAAGCTGCAGGGATTTGACCTCCCCCTCCCCCATGCATCATGAGCAGTCAGCCGCGATTGCGTTCTGTTGCCGTCTTGCGGTAGTGGCACGGCCAGCACAAGCTTTGCAGATTGCTTTCCGCATCGGTTCCCCCATGAGCCTTGGGTGTGATGTGGTCGACTGTCTTCGCCTCGGTTGCCCGGCCTTCGCGCAGGCATTGCTGGCACAGATATTTATCTCGGCTCAGAACCACCAGCCGCAGCCTGTCCCATTTGGTGCCATAGCCACGTTCCTGTCTGCTCTTACCCTGCTGGTGGTTCTCCCAGCCTGTATTACGGTGTTCTTCGCAGTATCCGCTGCGGTCGGTAGTTGTCTTTGCGCAGCCACGTTTGCGGCAGGCGCGGGGGATGCGTAATGGCATAGATTTCCCCAATAAAAAACCCGCCGAAGCGGGTTGTTGTGCTTTATTTGCTGAAATATTTAATATTCAGTCCATTCCGTATCCCGGGGAATAAACCGAAATATAATCTTATTGAAATATAAGTATTCTTTCTCTGTCAAAACCATGTTCACCGGCAAAGCTGAGATACTCATTTAACAGCTCTGGCGGCATAGCTGGTGTACGTGACAACACCCACAGGTAATCTTTATCGGGGCCAACAACCAGTGAGTACTGATAGCCATCATCAAGCTTAATAATATTGTAACCTCCATAGAAAGGTCCGAAGAAAGATACCTTTAACGCCCCTGTATCGGCTGAGTTAACAAAATAGGCCTTTCCGGTACTCTCTTTCCATTTATTGTTACTCGCATCCCACCCCCTGTTGATAACCTTCACACCACCATCATCACGAAGAGAATAGTTAGCTGTAACTTTGCTTAAGCCTTTTTCAAAACGATTATCTATCCTGGCAATTTCATACCAGTCACCTAAGTAATGAGATAAATCAAAAGGTTTAACCGGGGTTATATCTTTGGGTACCTTGACACTGCATCCATTAAGCAGAAACATGCCCAAAAACATAAAAACTGACTTTATCTGCATCATAACCTCATCAAGTTATTAACCAATGAGATACTTTCGCATAAAAAATGTGTTTGTACGATCTATTCGATATTCAGCTGTAGTCATTACCCTTGTCTCAATACCATCGATACACAAGCGGATCTATAGGAAGGTTCTGGCTGGATGCATGGCTGATTTCCTGCAGGTAAGGTAATACTTTACCCAACACCATAAACGCCTGACATATGATTCACTTTATCTTAATGAATCACATTCGTAAAAAGCCCCACCATTTAGCAATGGTACTATTGATTTACCAGCAAAATTGCCTGTATATTGAGCATCGTTGTTAGAGTAAATATTCTTTATCAATTGCCTATTTGCCCTGTTCTTACAGGGCATTTTTTATTTGTTCCGCATATTGTAATTACGGAATTATCGGGGATATACTCAACCCGAAGATCACAATAAAAATATCCTGAATCTTTTATATATACCCCCTCGTCATGGGGGGCTTTTTTACTTCATTCTCTCCGCTTCTATCTCCCGTATTGACCGCTTATCGTGATTACAGTCAGCTATCGACTTCATGACATCAGCCAGCAACAGGATTACATCGCCGTAAGTAAGTTCATCAGGAATAACCGGCTGCTCACAATCAGCGGTCAGTTGCGGCGGAAGCGGCACCACCGGCGCGGGTATTAATTCCGGTCGCGTATCTGCGCAACTCACTGACAGCATCAGCGGGAACAGGAGCAGCAGCGCATTCGCTGTCCTTAAATACTGTTTTGATAACTGTCTTAACGTTGACATGCTCTGTATCCTCAACCTGTTTGGCTTTGATATTGTCGAGTGCTGCGCGGTGTCTGATGGCAACGGCTGAAAGCGTGATGGTATTTATCGTCTGCTGTGCTGACAGCTGTCCGGACAACGTTATGTTATTCACCTTCAGCTGCTGGTTATCCCGGTAGGTGTCATATACCCACCAGGCAGCAGTAATAAACAGCGCAGCAATTACCGCTTCTTTCCAGTTCATGGCGCTTCACACTCATAGTGGATCACACCGTCCAGCGGGTTATCCGGCAGAGGCTTACAGTGATTCGGGAGTGAATACAGATAACAGCCCGCCAGTAGGCAGGCCGTAAGAAGAATGATCGCGTTGATGATCAGCATTATGGGGTTCCGTGACATATCGCTTTCTCCGTCTCGCGCCGGTTAATCAGACCCTGCCACCGCTTACCACCGGAAAATGTCCAGCGCTTCATTTCGTCACACGCACCGGCGATATCACCGGCGTTGAGTTTATGCAGCATAGTGGAGCGCGAGAACGCGCCGGGGCCGACGTTGTAGACAAATGAATAGATGGCCGCCCGGGTATTGTCATCAATCGGCACTTTAATCATAGGATCAACCGAGTGCCGGACTTTCGTCAGGTCGTCGTGCAACAGGGCCTTGCATTCAGCGTCCGTGTACAGCTTGCCGGGCTGAATATTACTGCCGGTATGGCCATAACATACGGTGAGCACTCCGGCCACATCACGATAAGGCATATACTCAACACCTTCATATGCGGGGATCAGCACCAGCGCACCGGCAATTGCCCCGGCAGCACAAGCGGCCATTACCTTTTTAACCAATCGCTTATTCATGATGTTCACCTGCTTTCAACTGGAATTCCTTCCGTTTGTAATACCAGTTAACCAGGAACGTACCGACGGTACAGATGATCCCGGCAACAATGGCCCACTGATCCAGAGATAAAATGCCAAAGGCAGAGGTTATAAGCCCCCAGGCATATGCTGTAGGGCTGGAATATTTGTCAGACATGCGCATATCCACCCCCTGCGGAGTGTTCCGTATGTTGAGTGATAGGGTAATGCCACAACCGAGTTATATGTTTTAAACAGGTTAAAATGAAGTGGCTGCGGCATGGTTCGGATAATCCCACCAGCGGCGGGAAAGCAATAAGAAAAGCACTGTGACCGAATACGGATTAGGTAATGAGCCTGTCGCATTCCAATGCTCTTATTGTTGCGGGCAATAAAAAAGACCGCACATGGCGACCTTTGAAATTTATGAAATATTTTTTATTTCACCCTTTTACTCTGATAGCATCAGGCTCTGATAGTTTGCAATATGGGGTTAACTGACATGTATAAGGCTGGAACATTATTAATTATCGTACCTTTTCTTTTAGCTACGGGGTGCTCACCAAAAATCAAACACCAAACCGGTCAGGATGCATGCGTAATAAAAATGGATACTCCGGAAGGGAACCAGCCAGGCAAAATAGACCAGGTTGACGGAAACAGTCCTGAATGCAGAGCTATAGAAAAATCAATAAACAAAGCTATTTGACTTATTTATCATAGATATAAAAACCACTGATTATTTAATCTAACTACGCATCCACACCAAACTTTTACAGCGTGATAATCAGTTGTTCGGAATAACCGAACATGTGAGCTATCCGGAAACTCCGGAGAGTTGAGCCTGTAAGATTATCACTGAGTCTCTTCATCATGCTGGTTTATGCATAACGGACATAAAACCACTGCCCCTCTTGCCACAACGATAGCCTGCTGAACCGCAGCGTGCTCTCCCCAGTAGTATCCAACATACACTGTACTTTTTGCCTGTTGTAATTTCGGACATGCCTTTTTATGCAGAACAGAACAAGTATCGCTGCCCGGTAACGTCAAAAAATAATCCATATACCCCGCCTGTTATTCTTTTATTCACAGAAATATGGATAACACCCTGACAAGAATTTTAAAAATTAAAAAAACTGTTGATTTCGACCTTAGTCTGCTCAAACCACCCCACTTCCATCCCGACACCCAATATCCAGCGGTTATGCTTCAGTACGGCTTTCAGTTTTGTTCCGGACCCCGCCGATCACATCACCTTCTTCCTTACCACCGGATTCGCACTATATTTAATACAGACAGAGCAAATTTAAGATTGCCAGCATGAAAACCTATACCGGTAAACGAGTCCCTTCATATCATTCTGAGTGATAATCAAAACAAGGCATCTCACCATAGTTAATCTTTTTTAATTATATTACGTGTAAATACCTGAA
>NZ_WSPG01000054.1:0-5542 GCF_022819185.1 Morganella sp. HSTU-ASny43 | reverse complement strand
ACATATCGCATTATTAGCCACGTTTATGCCAGGCTCTCCGGTTATATTTAAATACTTATAATTATTTTTTCGCTATATTCAGCCGCATTGTCTGCTGAATATCAGGCTACCCGGAATTGACAGGGCTGACATGGATTTATCTTCGGACTCTTCACGACCTTTACTGAGCATTGTTGTTGCCGTCTATAACGGGGAAAAATTTCTTCCTCAGTTTTTTGACTGCCTGCTGAAACAAACACTTCCTGCCTGGGAGTTGATCCTCGTTAATGACGGTTCCAAAGATAATACGGATGCTGTGCTGCGTGAATGGCAGGACAAATTCCCGTCTGTCACTATTCTGGAGCAGGTAAATCAGGGCGTCTCGGTGGCGCGGAATACCGGTTTTGCCGTGGCAAAAGGGCAATACATCACGTTTCCGGACATTGATGATGTGATTCACCCGCAAATGTACGGCCGCCTGCTGGAAATTGCGCTTGCCGGAAAACTGGATGTGGCAACCTGCAATGGTACCTATGTTTATGAAGACGGGCGTGAACCACGGCCGATTTTCCCGCCTGATCGTCTGCGTTCCACCGGCGTTCTTTCCGGGCCGGACTGGCTGAAACGGGCACTCAACTCCCGTAAGTTCCTGCATGTGACCTGGCTGAACCTGTACCGCACTGATTTTCTGCGTGAGCAGGGCTATTATTTTGAGCCGGGGCTGCACCACCAGGATATTCCGTGGACAACCGAACTGCTGATGACCGCAGCGCGGGTGGAATATATTGATGAACGTTATTACGATTATCTGATCCATTCCGAATCGGTATCGCATACGCCGCCGGATGACAAAATCCGCGTACGTACAGTCCATAATTACATGAAAATCCTGGAAATGCTGGACGATATCAATCAGCGCCATGCGGATGTCGCGAAGCAGATCCCTGCCTGTCACTGGCAGATTTCCAAAGAAGGGCTGGGGATCCTGCATACCATCAGTGAGATAGAATCTCCGGAGGTGAAACAGGAGATTGTGCGTGAACTGTTTGATCGCGGGATCTGGTCACTCATCTGGGATAACGCCAAAGATTTGCGGCTGCGCTGGCGGCTGGCACGCCGTTATCCGCGTCTGAAAGCGATTCTGAAAGACGCCGCGGAGAATACAGCAACACCGGCCTGACGGCCGGTGTTTTTACATCGGTTACATCCGGACTTTGCGCGACAGCAGCGCGACCAGCAACAGCAGCGCGACCACGGCCAGCAGTGCAGCGGGCAGGGTGAAGCGGTAAGCAATCAGCCCGACAGACGCCGGTCCTGCCAGAATACCGAGATAACCCAGAGTGGTTACCGCCGGGACGGCAACGGCCTGCGGCATACTGGTCTGGCGGCCGATAGCGGAAAACATCACCGGTACCACGTTGGCACATCCCAGGCCGATCAGCCCGTAACCGGTGAGCGCCAGAAGCCAGTTGTCACTCAGCACACTCAGCAGAAGACCACCGGCAGCCAGCAGGGCGCCCCACAGCACCACCTGCGGCCGTCCGAGTACCGCAACAATTTTGTCGCCGGTCAGCCGCCCGAGGGACATCAGCACCGCGAAGCAGGCAAAACCCAACCCGCCCATGCTTTCCGGCACATGACGATACTCTGTCAGGAAAACCGCACTCCAGTCCAGCACACTGCCTTCGGCCAGAAAGGTGGCGAAGCAGATAATCCCTATCAGTAATACCGCACCGCGCGGCACAGCAAATGCAGGGCCTTCTGACGGCCAGGCGTAATCCAGCATGCCTTTATAACTGAGAGCCAGCAGCAGAAGGCAAATCACCGTTACGGCACCGGCCGCCTGTAATGCGTCCATCCCGGCCAGCATAAAGCCGCTCATGGCACCCGCACCGGCAATGCCGCCGACACTGTAGAACCCGTGAAAGCCGGACATCATTGGTTTTGGTGCCGCTTTCTCAACAATAATGGCCTGAATATTCATGGCACAGTCGGTAATGCCGATCCCCATACCGAAAATAATCAGCGTCAGAGCCAGTAACCCGGTGTGATTAATGACCGCCAGCAGTGGCAGGGCTGCACTAAGCAGGAGAACGGAAACAGTCATCACCCGGCGGCAGCCGAAACGGGTGGTCAGTACACCGGTCAGCGGCATGGCGACCAGCGCACCGCCGCCGAGACAGAGCAGTAATAACCCGAGAACCCCGTCATTCACGCCGGTGTTCAGTTTGGCAAACGGCACCAGTGCTGCCCAGGCCGCGGAGGCAAAACCGGCGACAAAAAAGAGCGCGCGGGTGGCTATCTGTTCCCGTTCCGCCGGTACGGCGGGCGGTGTTACTGTAATTACATCACTCATTCACAACAACCTTTGTAATACGAATTTATAATCATAATCATTATACGATTATTAAATATTTTTGTTCAGAATAGTCAGCACCTGCTGATGGAGACGCGGACAACCACTGGCGAGAACAGCTCCGCCCTGTATGGCCGGTCCGCCGTCAAGGGTTGTCACACAACCACCGGCCTGCTCAATGATCGGGATAAATGCAGCGATATCATATGGCTGAAGGGCGTAATCAAAGCACAGGTCGATTTTACCTGCCGCTACCATCGCCATGGCATAGCACTCGCCGCCGAAACGGGTCATTAAGACCTTTTCCATCAGATCGGCCAGCCGGATTTCCGGGAAACGGGGCATCGGCTCCGGTGAATTGGTGTGCAGAATGGCATTGGCCAGGGTAATGTTTTTGCGGGTTTTCATCACATATGTCCCGTGCGGGCTGCTGTGCCAGCTGCGTTCACCGTCTGCCCAGAAACGCTCGCCGGTGCAGGGCTGGCTCATCATTCCCATAACAGGTGTTCCGCGACAGGTTAATCCGACCAGTGTTCCCCAGACCGGCAATCCGAGCATAAACGGGCGGGTGCCGTCCACCGGATCAAGGATCCACTGATAATCCCCTTCGCCGGTCAGACCGAACTCCTCACCTAAAATACTGTGCTGCGGATATGCTGCGCTGATCATTTCCCGCAGTGCGATTTCAGCCTGCCGGTCTGCATCCGTTACCGGATCAAAACTGACACCTTCTTTGATTTTGGTATCGACGGACAGTGTATGCCCGGGTAAAAAACGCGGTAACGTCTCTTGTGCTGCGCGGTTGGCTAACTGATGAAAAAATGCGATATCCGGATGATGTGTGTTCACAGAATGACCTCAGCAGTGACAGGGTTTTGATTGACCCGCAGGGGATGCCCGTTTATGATGCTTTATGCAATTTACAGGAGAAATATATGCTCGATTATGCAGCTTTTCCGGAACAACGGCAAGCCCTGATCCGACAGTTATTACACAGTGACGGCCGGGTACAGTGCAGCACACTGGTTGATCAGCTTGGTGTATCAGAGCACACCATCCGCCGTGATTTGCAGGTTCTGGCGGATGAAGGGCTCTGTAAACGGGTGTACGGCGGTGCGGTCAGTGTACTGGGCGATGTGGCGGATTTTCAGCAGCGGATCGGGCAGAACAGTGCAGAAAAAGAAAAAATTGCGCTCGGTTGTGCAGGATTGATCCGCAATCACAGCACGATCTTTCTGGACGGGGGGAGTCAGAACCTGTTGCTGGCACAGCACATGCCGAAAGATTTTTCCCTGACCGTGATAACACATAGTCCGCTTATTGCAGCCGCACTGAGTGACTACCCGCATTTTGAGCTGATTGTGCTGGGCGGAAAGCTGCACCGCGCTTCCGGCACCTGCATCGGGGCACAGGCACTGGAGCAGCTGTCTTATCTGAATATTGACCTCTGTTTTCCCGGCGGATGCGCACTGGATGCGGACAGTGGTCTGACGGTCACCGGATTTGAGGAAGCCGCTTTCAAACGGGCACTGATAAGACAGAGCAGTCTGACCGTGGCCGGTGTGACCGGTGACAAACTCAGCCGTATTGCACCTTACCGCGTGGCGGCATGTGAGGAACTGGATCATGTGGTGCTCACTCTGAAGGTTCCGCAATCTGCCCGTGACCTGCTGACAGCCCGGGGTTTATCCCTCATTATGGTGTAAACACACTTCTGCCGGACAACACTCTCTTTCCGGGTCTGTATCTTTTCTTACGCAAACGATTGCTTATTGCCTCGTTCTGAGGGAGAATATTGTCCGTCAGGCGATACGCCTATTATTAATCCTGTCTGGAGAGTGCAAGATGCAAAAACATGCTGAACTGTATCGTGGGAAAGCCAAAACGGTCTACACCACGGATAATCCCGATCTGCTGATTCTGGAATTTCGTAATGATACATCAGCACTGGATGGTGAGCGCATCGAGCAGTTTGACCGCAAGGGCATGGTCAATAATAAATTCAACCACTTTATCATGGGTAAACTGGAAGCTGCCGGTATCCCGACGCAGATGGAACGCCTGTTATCTGATACCGAAATTCTGGTGAAAAAACTGGATATGGTGCCGGTCGAGTGCGTCATCCGCAACCGCGCTGCCGGTTCACTGGTGAAACGTCTGGGCGTGGAAGAGGGTATGGTGCTGAATCCGCCAATCTTCGATCTGTTCCTGAAAAATGACGCCAAACATGACCCGATGATCAATGAATCCTACTGCGAAACCTTCGGCTGGGTCAGCCGGGAAAATCTTGCGGAAATGAAGCGCCTGAGCTACATCGCCAATGACGTATTATCCCGTCTGTTTGATGACGCCGGTCTGATCCTGGTGGATTTCAAACTGGAATTCGGTCTGTATAAAGGTCAGGTAGTGCTCGGCGATGAATTTTCACCGGACGGCAGCCGTCTGTGGGATAAAGAAACTCTGGATAAAATGGATAAAGACCGTTTCCGTCAGAGCCTCGGCGGCCTGATTGAAGCCTATGAGGAAGTGGCACGCCGTCTGGGTGTGAAACTGGATTAATCATTCATCTCCTGAATGTATGGCCGGTGATAACAGAACCCGCGTATCACCGGCATTAAGCTGATTTATCACTCCCCTGAAAGAAAGAAGCATTTTTCCTCACTTCATTTTCTCTGTACTATGTAGTTATCCGACTATTATCCGATAAACAGAGAATCATCATGCGTTGGCAAGGGCGTCGCCAGAGCGACAATATTGAAGACCGCCGCAGTGCGGGGGGCAGAATTCCGGGCGGATCCGCAGGCGGGCCGCGTATTCCGCTGCCGCGTGGCAAAGCCGGACTGGTTGTGGTCGTTATCGTGGTCGTGGCCGGTTTTTACGGCATTGACCTGACCGGCCTGGTTACCGGTGATCCGGTTAATATCGGGCAGACCACCTCACAGCAGCGTCCGGCACAGAACAGTGCACAGGAGCAGAAACAGGCGGAATTTACCGGCGTGATGCTGGCGGAAACCGAAGCGGTCTGGGGACAAAAATTCGCACAGATGAACCGGCAGTACCGCGAGCCGAAACTGGTGCTGTACCGGGGCGCAACACCGACCGGTTGCGGTGCAGGGCAGGCTGTGATGGGGCCGTTTTATTGTCCGGCAGATCAGAAAGTCTATATCGACCTCTCTTTCTACGATGACATGCGCACTAAATTAGGGG
>NZ_WSPG01000053.1:0-6511 GCF_022819185.1 Morganella sp. HSTU-ASny43 | reverse complement strand
TTTCGCGGGTATATCCATTACCCCTGATAAATCAAATATGGAATTTAAATAACAAAAATAACCCAAAAACAGACATAACCAGAGCTTTATTCTGACCAAAGAAATAAAAAAACCATCAGATTAGCTTCATTCATAATGTGTATTAAGATTCATTACCGTCAATGAATCTTAAAAAAATCACTTAAATATGCATTTTCGCTCCCATTGATTAAACAAACCTTAAATAAGATACTCATCTCATAAATAAAATTTACACCTTTTAAATTTACCATTTCCGTCTGACGAAATGGCTTTCGTTATATATACCGACACCAGGGAATAACTAATGAAAACAAAAAAGAAACTTTTACACCTTTCCATTATTGCCGTCTTATGTTCAACCGTACCATCATTAGTTATGGCAGAAACATTTTGCGGCAGCCGTAAAAATGTGGGCCTGACAGGAAGCGCACCTTTCACCGGTGAAATGACCGCTGATGATTGCTATGAAATTGGTGCCTGGGTAGAAGGTAAGCCAACAGATTATGTCGGCATTGCTCAGAATCTGACCATGCTGAGCGGCAGTAAACTCAGCGTACTCGGCCTGTTTGAGGATTCTCAGGTTCAGGGCGGCGCTGAAGTCTGGATTGATAAAACAACCCATATTGCCTGGGACGGCTATCACACCGGTTTCCCGGCCACCGGCAGCCGTATTGATATTCAGAGCGGCGGATTAATCCGTGTTCTGGACGGCGGAACATTAAAAGATTCCGTACTCAACGGCGGAACCGTTTATGTCAGTAATACCGGTAAAGCCGATGATCCGGGCAAGTCTGAAAATAATATCGTCAACAGCGGCGGGAAATTATTTATTTACCTGGGCGGGGAGTCAACCGGTACACAGGTCAATGACGGCGGTTATGAATATGTCCAGCAGGATGGTAAATCCCTGAATACGGTCGTGAATAACGGCGGTGCTCAGATGCTGAAATCCGGCGGGTTTGCGGACAGCACCATTATTAATGATGGCGGATTACAGCAACTGCACGGTAAAGGTTTTGCCGATAATACCCTCGTAAACGCCGGAGCACGGCAATATGTTGTCGATGATTCCAAAGCAACCAATACAACCGTTGACGGCGGCCAGCAATATATTTTCAATCAGAATGCATCTGCATCTGCCGGTATTGCAGAATTTAACCGGATAAAAAACGGCGGCGCCCAGATTATTAAAGGTGGCGGACAAGCCATTAATAACGAATTATATGACACCGCCGTACAAAGTATTTACAGCGGCTCCTCTGCGACAGATACCACGCTGAATGATCGCGCCAAAAGCTGGCTGGCGGCAGGGGCACAGCTCCTCGGCGTCACGACTGTTAATCAGCAGTCGCAGGTACAGCTGACTGCCGGTTCAGAAGACAAACTGGCAGCGGATGCCGGAGCTTATGCGGAAAATGTTATCTTATCCGGCCCGGACAGCACCCTGATGGTGATCACCGGTGATACCGGGAATGCCGCTTTTGCCGGTTCGCTCAGCGGACAGGGTCAGGTCCGGTTTGTTGCACCGGTCAACGCCGGGTACAGCCATCTGATCATTGAAAATCTCTCCGGCAGCCAGACATTCTATATGAACACGGCCATTGCCGAGCAACAGGGTGATTACCTCACTATCCGTAACAGCAGTGGTGATCATGCTCTGAATATACAGGATTCCGGGGCTGAAATTACCCGTCCGGATGAATCACGTCTTGATTTAATCACGGACGAAAGCAGCAATGCACAATTCCGCCTGAGCGCCCTCGACGGCACTAATATTGATGCGGTGGACGGCGGGACCTATATGTACTCGCTCTATCAGCGTGATGAGCAGGACGGCAAAATCTGGTATCTGGCCGCTCAGAAAGATGAGCCGGGCGAGCCTGAAAAACCGGTTCCGCCGGTCGTACCTGAGGATAAAACCACACCATCCACCGATGCGGTGTTATCCATGGCTGCCGCGCCGCAGCTGATTTTTAATCACGAACTCGACAATCTGCGGTTCCGCCGCGGCGAATTACGGGATAATCAGGGTGATGCGGGGGTCTGGGTGCGTCTGACCGGCGACAGAACCCGTGCAGGCACCGGACACACACACTTTAAACTGAATCAGGCCGGTTTTGAGCTGGGTGCGGATAAATCTGTCCCGCTGGAAAACGGCAAATTGTTGCTCGGCGTCTTTACCGGCTATAACGATGTCAAACTGAAGCATCAGCGCGGCGGCGAAAGCAGCATCGACAGTATTACTGCCGGTGGTTATGCCACCTGGTTCTCAGATAACGGCTGGTACCTCGATGGTGTGCTGAAATATAACCATTTCAATAATGAGTTACGTGCGGTTTCCACCAACCGCAGCAGCATCCGCGGAGATTATTCACAGAATGCTTACGGTGCATCCGCAGAGGCCGGTTACACCTTTGATCTGCCGGAAGCCTTCTGGGCCGAACCGTATGCCCGCCTGAGCTATATGCGTGCGGACAGCAAATCAGTTCATCTGAACAATAATATGCAGGCAAAACTGGATGCACAGCAGTCCCTGCAATCCGAACTCGGCCTGCACGCAGGCAAAGATTTCACCCTGAACAATCAGGTGATCATCACCCCTTACGCCACACTGGCCTGGCAGCATGAGTTTATCAGCAATAATGATGTGACCATTAACCAGCGCAATACGTTCGACACCGATTTCTCCGGTGACAGCCTGAAAGCCGGCGGCGGGTTGACTGTCCGTTTCACGCCGCAGATTCAGGCGTATGCGGAAATCGATTACCGTAAAGGCGATAAAACAGAATCGCCGCTGCACGGCAATATCGGCGTGCGCTACAACTTTTAATTTCCCGTTGTGATTCAATTACGGCGGCCGCAAGGCCGCTTTTTTTATCTACGGCATCTCCGGCGCCAAAAAACAGGCAAAAAAAAGCCCCTCAAGAGGGGCTGTAAAAGACAGGGATGGTGTCTATGGCAAGGAAAAACTTCTTGGGTGCTACTTAACGACTCTACTGACTTCACTACTCTGACAAATTATTTCTGACAAATAACTTCTGACAAATTCATTCCGGCATATTCTGCGCGGAGGAGGCGGATGAGGTATGAATACTCTCCGGCTCAAAATTGGCATCCAGCTGCATTTTCTGCTCCGGGTTGAGTAACTGATACATCTGATGGTGAACCCGTATCATCTCAACCTGATAATCCAGCCGCTTGCGCATCTCCTTTTCAAGCTGATTACGCACGGCCGTTTCATCAAACTTTTCGGCCTTAACCAGCTCGTACAGCGCAATATCATCTTCTGCAAGGTTACGGACATTCCGTAACTGGTCGCGGTAATTGTGCATCAGATCCCGCAACTGCATCCGCTGTTCTTCCGTTAACCGGATGCCGGTCAACATAGAGGTATAACCATCTCCCCCTGATGTCGTTATACCTTTATACTGACTGTGACTCTGCACCGGGGTAACGCAGCCATCACTTTCTGAATCCTGCGCCAGTCCCGGCGCACTTTGCATCACAAACATTGACGCTAAAGTGATTGTTGCTATCTTACCCATAGTAACTCCTTAAACTTCTGAGTCTGCGTCACCTGACCCGTTGGAATTAACTATACGCACCCGGCTGCAAACATGCGTCAGAGCATGTAAAAGAACGTAAAGTCATGGAATAGAAACGTTTGTTGTCGTATTTTGCACGTGGAGGACGTGAATAATGAATAAAATACTGCTTGTTGATGATGACCGCGAATTAACCTCGCTGTTAAAAGAATTACTCGATATGGAAGGGTTCAACGTTGTCATTGCACATGACGGCGAGCAGGCACTGACCCTCCTTGACGATTCCATAGACTTGTTATTGCTCGACATCATGATGCCGCGCAAAAACGGGATTGAAACCCTGAAAGAACTGCGCCAGAACTACCAGACTCCGGTGATTATGCTGACCGCACGCGGCAGTGACCTTGACCGTGTTCTGGGGCTCGAACTGGGTGCGGATGACTATCTGCCGAAGCCGTTTAACGATCGCGAGCTGGTGGCACGTATACGCGCGATTCTGCGCCGCTCCAACTGGAGTGAGCAACAGCAGCAGAGCGACAGCAGCAGTAACTCTTCCGTGGTGATGGTGGATAAACTCCAGCTCAACCCGGGCCGCCAGGAAGCCAGCTTCGGTGACGAAGTACTGGATCTGACCGGAACCGAGTTCACGCTGCTTTACCTGCTGGCACAGCACCTCGGCCAGGTGGTCAGCCGTGAACACTTAAGCCAGGAAGTGCTGGGCAAACGCCTGACGCCGTTTGACCGCGCCATTGATATGCACATTTCCAACCTGCGCCGCAAATTACCGGAGCGCACAGACGGCCTGCCGTGGTTTAAAACGTTACGCGGCCGTGGTTACTTAATGGTATCTGCAACATGATAAGCAGCCTGACGGCGCGGATTTTCGCCATCTTCTGGTTTACCCTGGCGCTGGTGCTGTTACTGGTGCTGATGGTGCCGAAGCTCGACTCCCGGCAGCTGATGCCGCTCCAGGAGGCTGAGTACCGGCAGGGTATGATGCTGCAGCAACATATTGAATCTGATCTCGCACAGGATCCGGCGAATGACCTGCTCTGGTGGCGGCGGCTGACCCGCGCCCTGGTAAAATGGACGCCGCCGGACAAGCGCCTGATTATTGTCACCACTGAAGGCCGGATCATCGGGCCTATCCGCAATGATTCCCAGGTCATCCGTAACTTTATGGGTCAGTCAGATAACACTGACAACCCGAAAAAGAAACGTTACGGCCGCATTGAGCTGCTCGGGCCGTTTGAAGTCAGGGACGGCGAAGACCGCTATCAGCTTTATCTTATCCGCCCGGCGAACACCGCACAGTCTGATTTTATCAACTTCCTGATTGACCGCCCGTTCCTGTTACTGGCCGCCACCATGCTGATCAGCACCCCGCTGCTGCTCTGGCTGGCGTGGAGCCTGGCAAAACCGGCACGAAAACTGAAAAACGCGGCGGATGATGTGGCCAAAGGTAATTTGCGCCAGCATCCGGAACTGGAAGCCGGCCCGCAGGAATTCCTTGCGGCGGGTAACAGCTTTAACCAGATGATCAGTGCCCTCGAACGCATGGTGAACGCACAACAGCGGCTGATATCCGATATCTCCCACGAACTGCGCACCCCGCTCACCCGGCTCCAGCTGGCTACGGCACTATTGCGCCGCCGCCACGGTGAAAGTAAAGAGCTGGAACGCATCGAGACAGAGACCCACCGCCTCGACGGCATGATCAATGACCTGCTTGTTCTCTCCCGCAGCCAGCACAAAAATGAGCTGCTGCGCCAGAACATCAAGGCCAATGAGCTGTGGGATGACATTCTCGACAATGCGAAGTTTGAGGCAGAGCAGCGCCATAAAACGCTGGAAATCACCTCACCGCCGGGCCCGTGGACAATTTACTGCAACCCGTCCGCACTCGGCAGCGCATTTGAGAATATTGTCCGCAACGCGCTGCGCTACTCAAATCAGCATATTCAGGTCGCATTCAGTGCTGACACCAAAGGTATCAGCATTGTGGTGGATGACGATGGCCCGGGTGTCAGCCCGGAAGATCGCGAACATATCTTCCGTCCGTTCTACCGCACGGATGAAGCCCGCGACCGCGAATCCGGTGGTACCGGCTTGGGGCTCGCAATTGTCAGCACCGCTATCAGCCAGCACAACGGTAAAGTCACCGCCAACGACAGCCCGCTCGGCGGACTTCGCCTGGAAATCTGGCTGCCGCTGCACCCGCGCTGAGGCTCTCTGTAGTTACCGGGGCAATCAGCCCCGGTAACTATTCCTTCTTAAGCAGGAATTACCATTGCCATCAATATGATGTAATAAAACATTTCTGCTGTGATTGTGCATGTACCGATTAGAAAAAGTAATAAACCAAAGCTCTGGCTTAAAGTAACACTTTTTCTGCTGTTAACACAAAAAAGACAGATTTAAAGAAAAAGATTGCCACATTAAACCGGATAAAGTTCGTTTAATGAAAGACTCGCGAGTGTTATCATGCTTGACCTGTTCGTGTAATCGGACTAGCCTTTGGCAGCACATATAAACAGAGCTGATTGATTGGGCATAAAACACCTCCCAACTTATTGAAAAATCAGCCCTCTGTAACACACTACAACTCTTACTGACTCGATTCTTCAATAGAATCAGTAAGATAAACTCGCAATAGCGCACTCTGGGAGCGGTAACCCAGTGCGGTAGCTATGGTTGAAAATAATCAGTTATTCATAGCTATTTGATATGACAGAAGTCTGAATTTCTTATTTGACTATATACTTTTCGGTAAACACGAGACATCACAAAAAAAAAGATGGTCTATAGTTACACTATAGGATTAAAGTTATTATGGATAAAGCAAAAGAACTTATAATTACAATACATCAGCCTGAAAGCTACCCATGGTGTGGTTTCTTTAATAAAATGATGAATTGTGATAAATATGTAATATTAAATAGTGT
>NZ_WSPG01000052.1:0-7319 GCF_022819185.1 Morganella sp. HSTU-ASny43 | reverse complement strand
TAGACAGATATAATATTTATAGTGATTTGAATCACATTGCATTTTTAGGATTGTTAAAAAAATCAGGATATTTTGCTGTAAGATGGGGCCTTGGTAAGATTAATTTTTGTCAAAATACATGCCCTTTTTTACGTGGCGGGATCATTTATACGTCTTTTTACGCAGTGATTCTTTAACAATAATGCAGCATTGATAACAAAAAATGGGAAAAAGATTGCGTTGCGCAACCAAATGTTAATCCGATTGCTGTTATTTAACAAATAATCAACATTAAGTCATTTTCATTTAACTTGAAATGAAATATAAAACATTAAAAAAGACAGAAAACCGAAAGAAGTTTGGATTGGATCACACGTTGAGAAAGTTTTTCGGGAATATTTTAAAAATATGATTTGAAATACAGTTGTTTTTAAATTTGTCGGTATAGTTAGACTCAATTTTAATATATATAAAAAGATAGGACGAGGTTTGTCATGATTACATACGATCTGCCGGTAACCATTAAAGATATCATTGATGCACAAAAAACCATCAGAGGACATGTCTATAAAACGGGTATGCCGAAGTCCAATTATTTAAGTGAAAAGTGCAACGGCACAATCCACTTAAAATTTGAGAACATGCAGCGCACAGGTTCATTTAAACTCCGTGGTGCATTTAACAAGTTAAGTTCGCTGACACCAGAAGAAAGAGCACAGGGCATCGTTGCCTGCTCAGCCGGTAACCATGCTCAGGGCGTTTCTTTATCCTGCGCTATGTTAGGTATCAACGGCAAAGTTGTTATGCCTACCGGTGCACCAAAATCCAAAATTGCAGCAACCTCAGATTACTCTGCGGAAGTTGTTCTGCACGGTAATAACTTCAATGACACGATTGCTAAAGCAAGAGAGATCATTGAGCAGGAAGGCCGTATCTTTATCCCGCCATACGATGACGAAAAAGTGATCGCAGGCCAGGGGACTATCGGTCTGGAAATCCTTGAAGATCTGTATGACGTCGATAACGTTATCGTTCCAATCGGCGGCGGCGGTCTGATTGCCGGTGTTGCAGTTGCTCTGAAATCCATCAACCCGACTATTAATGTGATCGGTGTCCAATCTGAAAACGTTCATGGTATGGAAGCATCATATCGTGCTGGTAAAATCACGACCCATCGTGATGCCGGTACTGTGGCAGATGGTTGTGATGTTTCGACTCCGGGCAGTATCACGTATGACATCGTGAAAGAGCTGGTGACAGACATCATTCTGGTAACAGAAGAAGAAATCCGCGAAAGCATGATTGCGTTAATCCAGCGCAACAAAGTAGTGACCGAAGGTGCCGGTGCACTGGCGTCTGCTGCGATTCTTAGCGGGAAACTGAAAAAATATATCGAACACAAGAAGACAGTCAGCATCATTTCCGGCGGGAACATTGACCTGACTCGTATCTCTGAAATTATTGGTACCCACGAAAAATAATATTTGCATAGTCTTTTAAAAGGAAAAGCAACATGAGTACTGACAAAACCCAGATTCCGGCTGAGTATAAAAGCTGGCGTAAATCGGACACGACCTGGACACTCGGTCTGTTCGGTACTGCTATAGGTGCAGGGGTACTATTCTTCCCGATCCGTGCCGGTTACGGTGGCCTGATCCCGATTCTGATCATGCTGGTTCTGGCATATCCGATTGCGTTCTTATGTCACCGTGCATTAGCACGTTTATGTCTGTCAGGCAAAAATCCGTCAGGCGATATCACAGAAACTGTTGAAGAGCACTTTGGTAAAGGCGGTGGTGTTGTTATCACTTTCCTGTACTTCTTCGCAATCTGTCCGCTCCTGTGGATCTACGGCGTAACCATCACCAATACCTTTATGGCATTCTGGGAACAGCAGCTGGGCATGATGCCGCTGAACCGGGGTGTGGTTGCACTGATTCTGCTGTTAGCAATGGCTGTCATTATTTACTTCGGTAAAGATCTGATGGTCCGCGTCATGAGCTACCTGGTATTCCCGTTCATTGCCAGCCTGGTGCTGTTATCTCTGGCTCTGATCCCTTACTGGAACACAGCCGTATTTGAAAGCGTGAACGCAGACAGCTTCCAGCTGTTCGGTCACAGCGGTATCCTGGTAACAGTATGGCTGGGTATTTCCATCATGGTGTTCTCTTTCAACTTCTCACCAATCGTATCTTCTTTCGTGGTATCAAAACGTGAAGAATACGAAGCGGCGTGCGGTAAAGATTTCACCGAGCAGAAAGTTAACAAAATCATCTCCCGCGCAGGTTTACTGATGGTGGGTGTGGTTATGTTCTTCGCATTCAGCTGCCTGTTCGCGCTGTCTCCGGCTAACATGGCTGAAGCGAAAGAGATGAACGTTCCTGTTCTGACTTACCTGGCTTACCACTTCAACAACGTGGGCGGCGCTAACGGTACTCTGGCGACTATCCTGGTCTGGGCTGCACCAATCATTGCACTGGTTGCAATCTTCAAATCCTTCTTCGGTCACTACCTGGGTACTCTGGAAGGTATGAACGGTCTGTTACTGAAATTTGCGTTCGGTGGCGACAAAAACAAAGTCAGCGTTGGTAAACTGAACCTGATCTCTATGGTGTTCATCATGGGTTCTACCTGGTTCATCGCTTACATCAACCCGAACATCCTGGACCTGATTGAAGCAATGGGTGCACCAATCATCGCATCACTGCTGTGCTTACTGCCAATGTATGCTGTTAACCGCGTACCGGCTCTGAGCAAATACAAAGGTCAGGCATCTAACTACTTTGTTACCATCATCGGTCTGCTGACCATCGGTAACATCGTGTTCAAACTGTTCGTATAATTCTGCTGACAGTTAATGACTGAAAACCCGCACTCACCGGAGTGCGGGTTTTTTTTGCGTTGTAATCGTGACCCCGCATCCGGAATCAAATTCATGTTATGGTAAATAAATCATCCGGATAATAAATGGAATAAACAGGAGTCTGTATGAATGTTATTGATGCCGTGCGTCAGCGCAGAGCAACCAAGAAGTTTGATCCTGATTTTGTGATCCCGCTTAACGAGAAGAAAGCACTACTGTCACTGGCGATGGAAAATGCCCCGAGTGCCTTTAACCTTCAGCACTGGCGGCCGCTGCTGGTGGAGGATCCGGCACAACGCCGCAATATCCGCAAAGTGGGCTGGGATCAGCCGCAGATGACGGACGCCTCCATGCTGGTGATTTTATGCGGTGATGTGGCAGCCTGGAGTTCCCGTCCCCGTGAAATCTGGCGTGATGCCGACCCGCTGGTGCGGGATTTTATGGTCAATGCGGTTGATAACTACTATCGCGGTAAACCGGAAACCCAGCGTGATGAAATTATGCGCAGTGCCGGTATTTTTGCCCAGACGCTGATGCTGCTGGCAAAAGCGCAGGGCTATGACAGTTGTCCGATGGACGGATTTGATTTTAATGCGGTGGCTGAAGTCATTGATCTGCCGGAAAACTATGAAATCTGCCTGATGGTGGCGATTGGTAAATCCGCCGGTGAGCCTTATCCGCGTATCGGTAAACTGCCTTTTGATCAACTGGTCAGCATTGACCGTTTTCATCCTGATATGCCGTAACATTATCTGCCTGTCTCCGGCTGCTGTCTCCCGGCAGCCGTCTCCTTTCATGTCCTCTGTTTCTGTTGAATCATCACTGCAATCAATTTTTAGTCGTGAGATATATTTATAATATTCAGCCTGTTACCGGAAGAATGTCATCTTTATTAAATAACGGTTTAACCAGGCCTTGTATAATTTACGGTAAATTTATTGAAAATTCAGAAAGGAGTTCTGTGTGATTTCAGTATTGGTGGCAAATTCGAATGAATTTTACCGTGCAGGGATTGGTGCCATTATCACGGCAACACCGGGTATGAAAATGGCGGGGGAGGTCAGGGACAGCACCGGTGCAGTGCGCTGGTGCCGTGATAATCATGCGGATGTGGCATTGCTTGATATCGGTTTTCCGGTGATGAGCGGCCTGGAAGCTGCAAAAAAAATCACCCGCTATACCTCAGAAACCAAAGTGATTATCCTGACAGATGAACACAGCCTGATCTCACCGTATAAAGTGATGAACAGCGGTGCGGCGGGGTATTTGTATCAGAGCAGTGACCGTGAGGATTTACTGCACGCCATCCGGATTATCAGCCGGGGCCAGCGCTATGTGGCACCGGATATCGCCCAGCAGACCATTCTTGACACCCGCCTGCATGCACATGACAGCAATCCGCTGGATAAACTGAGTCACCAGGAGCGCCAGGTGATGGTTATGATAGCGCAGGGCATCAAAGTCACACAAATTGCCGACAAAATGTGTCTCAGCAGCAAGACGGTGAACAGTTATAGATATAGAATATTTAATAAGCTGAATATTAATGGTGATATTAAACTCACCCATCTGGCACTGCGCTACGGACTGATCCATATTGACAGCGTGGTGCCGGATGAATGAATAAACACTGAGAGCAGAGAGTTTGTACCCTGTATGGAAAAAGCGGTTGTAACTGAATTCGATGCGAAAGCATTTTTAAAAACTGTGACCAGCCAGCCCGGTGTATACCGGATGTATGATGCTGAAGGCACAGTGATTTATGTCGGGAAAGCCAAAGATTTGAAAAAACGGCTTTCCAGCTACTTCCGTACGCAGGTTTCGGGAAAAAAAACCGAGCAGCTGGTTAAGAATATTGCTCAGATAGATGTCACAGTGACGCACACGGAAACAGAAGCGTTGCTGCTGGAACACACCTATATCAAAAAATATCAGCCGCGTTACAACGTGTTGTTGCGCGATGATAAATCCTATCCGTATATCTATCTGAGCAGCAATGACAAACACCCGCGGCTGGCTGTTCACCGCGGGGCCAAACACGCCAAAGGGGAATACTTCGGGCCGTTCCCGAACGCCTATGCCGTGCGTGAAACGCTGGCGCTGATGCAGAAACTGTTCCCCGTCCGTCAGTGTGAGGACAGCGTCTACCGCAACCGCTCCCGCCCGTGTCTGCAATACCAGATTGGCCGCTGTCTGGGGCCGTGTGTCAAAGGACTGGTAAGTGATGAGGATTATGACAGAGAAGTGAACCTGGTCCGCCTGTTCCTGGAAGGTAAAGATCAGCAGGTGCTGACAGAACTGGTGGAAAAAATGGAGCAGGCCAGTCAGGCACTGCGTTTTGAAGAGGCTGCCCGGCTGCGGGATCAGATTCAGGCTGTCCGGGCTGTCACTGAAAAACAGTTTGTTACCGGTTCCGGAGATGACCTGGATGTCGTGGGTGTTTATTTTGATGCCGGTCTGGCCTGTATTCATGTCCTGTTTATCCGCAACGGCCGCGTGCAGGGGAGCCGCAGTTACTTCCCGAAAGTCCCGGCAGGTACTGAACCGGACGAAATCGTACAAACTTTTATCGGCCAGTTTTATCTCCAGGGCAGTGAGAACCGCTCATTACCGGATGATATTCTGCTGGATTTCCCGTTACCGGAAAAAGAGATTATGGAAGAAACCCTGTCTCAGTTTGCCGGCCGGCGGATCCTTATCCAGCCGAAACCGCGCGGCGACCGTGCCCGTTATCTGAAGCTGGCACACACCAATGCCGTGACCGCGCTGATGACAAAACGGGCGCAGCAATCCACTATCGCGACACGTATGAAAGCCCTGTCAGAACTGACCGGCATTGAAACCATCAATCGTATGGAATGTTTTGATATCAGCCATACCATGGGAGATCAGACGGTAGCTTCCTGTGTGGTTTTTGACAGCAACGGGCCGGTGAAATCGGAATACCGCCGTTACAATATCACCGGTATCACGCCCGGGGATGACTATGCGGCGATGGATCAGGTGCTGCACCGCCGCTACGGCAAACATATCGGCAATGAAAAAATCCCCGATATTATTTTTATCGACGGCGGTAAAGGCCAGCTCGGTAAAGCGATTGAAGCCTTTGACGGCCTGGACGTGGACTGGGATAAAAACAGACCGAAACTGATCGGCGTGGCAAAGGGCAGTGACCGCAAAGCGGGTCTGGAAACCCTCTTTTTTGCCGCCTCCGGGGAAGGGATGGCGCTGCCGCCGGACTCACCGGCACTGCATGTGATCCAGCATATCCGTGACGAATCCCACAACCATGCGATCACCGGTCACCGGCAACGCAGGGCAAAAGTTAAAAACACCAGTGCGCTGGAATCGATAGAAGGTATCGGGCCGAAACGGCGGCAGATGCTGCTCAAATACATGGGCGGATTACAGCCGCTGCGTAACGCCAGCATCGATGAAATCGCCAAAGTCCCGACTATCTCGTATGCACTGGCGGAAAAAATTTTCCATGCACTTAAGCATTAATAAACAGGGCTTATCTGTGCGGCGGATAAGAGAATTTTTTCAATAACAGCGGTGAGTTATCTGTAACTGTGGTAGTATGATGTTATCCGGTAGGATTGCGCAGAACCTGAAAATCACGCAACAGGCCCCGGAATCAGCGGGGCGGTAATATGTGCCGGCAGATGCGCAAGCGGCTTTTTCATCTGACTTATAAAATAATGGCTCCGTTATGCGATTAAATATCCCTACATGGCTGACTCTGTTTCGCGTTATCCTGATACCGTTCTTTGTCCTCGCCTTCTATTTGCCGTTCAGCTGGGCACCTGTTGTCAGCGCCGCTATTTTTGTCATTGCTGCGATGACAGACTGGTTTGATGGTTTTCTTGCCCGTCGTTTAAAACAAACCACCCGTTTCGGGGCCTTTCTGGATCCTGTCGCTGATAAAGTGATGGTGGCGACCGCTCTGGTGCTGGTAACAGAATACTATGCGGTCTGGTGGATAACGCTGCCTGCTATCACAATGATTGCCCGTGAAATTATTATTTCATCACTGCGTGAATGGATGGCTGAGCTGGGCAAGCGCAACAGCGTTGCGGTTTCCTGGATGGGTAAAGTCAAAACCACGGCACAAATGGTGGCACTGGTGGGGCTTATCTGGCGGCCGAATGACCTGACGGAAATTGCTGCTTTCATCCTTTTCTACATTGCAATGATCCTGACTTTCTGGTCTATGTTCCAATATTTACGCGCTGCATGGGCGGATTTGAGTGAAGCCTGATCGATATGCTGTAAAAAACAGCGAACGATCATTTTTCATGAATTAAGCGGTTGACTCACAGCGTGAAATCAGTAGAATGCAACGCATCCGAACGACACAGCGGTTTGCGAAAACAAATAAGTAAATCAGTAAGTTCAGAGATGCGGGAATAGCTCAGTTGGTAGAGCACGACCTTGCCAAGGTCGGGGTCGCGAGTTCGAGTCTCGTTTCCCGCTC
>NZ_WSPG01000051.1:0-7331 GCF_022819185.1 Morganella sp. HSTU-ASny43 | reverse complement strand
TTATGCTCAGGGGTCCCCCGCCCTCTTCCCACGTGTCTTGGGGGGGAGGGGGAGTTGGGTTAAAGCCCCCTCCCGTGTTTTAAAACATTAAATAATATATTTTTGTTTCATTTTATTAACTCATCAGTTTATCTGACAAATAATATTAGTATTACACCGTTATATAATATAGTCCGCCGTATTTATATGCTCCTGTTTCAGCCGGAGATCCTGGTTTTTGCAGTGCAGCGGAATAAAATCATCCTGAATGACCGATTTTCTCTATCTGAGGCCGGATATACACAATTATCCTCTTTTATTGTATGTGATACAGGTTGCAGAAAATAACCCTTCTTTCTTTAATGATACTTATCGGCATAAAAACAAAACGGGCGCAAAAGCGCCCGTTTTTTGTCTGCGGATAAATCAGATACTGAAAGAAGAACCACAGCCACAGGTTGTTTTGGCATTCGGGTTGGTGACGATAAACCGCGAACCTTCCAGCCCTTCGGTATAATCCACACAACCGCCGACCAGATATTGCAGGCTCATCGGATCAACCACCAGCGCCACGCCTTCTTTTTCGATGGTCATGTCGCCGTCATTGATGGCATCATCAAACGTGAAGCCATACTGGAAACCGCTGCAACCGCCGCCGGTGATATACACACGCAGACGCAGGTTCGGATTTTCTTCATCCGCGATTAAGATTTTTACTTTTTTAGCTGCCGCATCAGTAAATTGCAGAGGCATTGCTGAATCATCGCTCATTTATTACTCCAGACTGGCCGCAACCAGTAAACACACGCAGAAGCTGACCGCTTCCGGACACTACTGCTGATTATCCACCACCTCCGGCAATCGTTCAAGTTTCGCCACACAGAAAGCACAGTGTCCACACTATTAATAAGGATATAGTTATCATGAGGATAATGCGATAAGTTGGATTCACCGCCGCTCTCCTTTACAATAGCCGCAATTTCCCGCTCACCGACTGACAGGAGTCCTGCATGAGCCGTTCTGAAAATCTCTATACTGAAGCACAACATTTTATCCCGGGTGGTGTGAACTCACCGGTTCGTGCCTTTAACGGTGTCGGCGGTACGCCGCTGTTTATCGAGCGCGCCAACGGGGCCTATATTTATGATGTCGACGGCAAAGCCTATATCGACTATGTCGGCTCCTGGGGGCCGATGGTGCTGGGGCATAATCACCCGGCCATCCGCACCGCCGTCATCAAAGCGGTGGAAAAAGGGCTGAGTTTCGGCGCACCGACTGCCGACGAAGTGGAAATGGCGAAATTTGTCACCGAACTGGTGCCGTCCATGGATATGGTGCGTATGGTGAACTCCGGTACCGAAGCCACCATGAGTGCCATTCGTCTGGCACGCGGCTATACCGCCCGCGATAAAATCATCAAATTTGAAGGCTGCTATCACGGACACGCAGACTGCCTGCTGGTCAAAGCCGGTTCCGGCGCACTGACCATCGGCCAGCCAAATTCACCGGGTGTGCCGGCAGATTTTGCCAGACACACACTGACCTGCACCTACAATGACCTGAGCTCTGTCCGTGAGGCGTTTGAAAAACATCCGCACGATATCGCCTGTATCATTGTCGAGCCGGTCGCCGGGAATATGAACTGTATACCGCCGTCAGCGGATTTCCTGCCGGGCCTGCGCGCTCTGTGTGATGAGTTCGGTGCGCTGCTGATTATCGATGAAGTGATGACCGGCTTCCGTGTCGCCCTCGGCGGTGCTCAGGCACATTATGATGTTGAGCCGGACCTGACCTGCCTGGGTAAAATTATCGGTGGCGGAATGCCGGTAGGTGCCTTCGGCGGCCGTAGTGAAATCATGGAAAAACTCGCTCCGACCGGCCCGGTTTATCAGGCAGGAACGCTGTCCGGTAACCCGATCGCGATGGCGGCGGGTCTTGCCTGCTTACATGAAATCGCCCAGCCGGGTGTGCATCAGCGCCTGACCGAACTGACGGATATGCTGGCAGACGGTCTGTGCGAAAAAGCCCGTGAAGCGGGTATTCCGTTTGTGGTTAACCATGTCGGTGGGATGTTCGGCCTGTTCTTTACCGATGCCCCGGCGGTCACCTGCTATCAGGATGTGATGAACTGCGACGTTGAGCGCTTTAAGAAATTCTTCCACCTGATGCTGCAACAGGGTATTTACCTGGCGCCATCCGCCTTTGAGGCCGGATTTATGTCTGTCGCGCACAGCGACGAAGATATCCGCAAAACCATTGATGCGGCCGCTTACGCTTTCTCTGAGCTGTAATGCCCGCATAACCAGTCACGCCCGGCATCGGTCCGGGTGTTTTTGTTTATGACGGCCTCAGAATTCCCGCTGCTCTGTCAGCCAGCCGTTAAAGTGCACCGAGCACTCATCTTTGTCAGCCAGTCCGGAGGCGATAAAGATATTCTTCTTATTATCTTTATTCACATACGTGATCCGCAAAACCAGGTTATACGGCGGATTAACAGAAAACAGTTTTTTATAGGATTCCGGTGAGCTTTTGGATTTATCTGTCAGGGAATCATAGGTTTCCTGTGCAAGCTGAGAAATCAGCAATTCCCCGGCCGGTGGATGCAGAAAGAAATACGTAATACAACAGATAAAAAAATACGCCTCCGGAGAAAGAGGCGTATAAGATACGGGCAATGTAATCAAACCTTATAACTGTGAATATTATGCTTTTATAAATGATTGCACGGTGGTCAGCGCCAGCCGGGTCAGCGCGGAATAAAACGGACTGTGTCCGTGTGTATCCAGACGCTGCGCATAACGCGGCAGCCAGTTCATCAGATGCTGACTGAGCAGTGTGTTAACCGCCGCGCTCCGCATTTCAGATGCCAGTACCGCCGCCTGGAATAAAATCAGCCCGATATGATCAGCCGGTTCCGGATACGGCGTCTTCAGTTTCAGCCGCTCCTGTTTTAAGAATGCGCTCAGTGCAAGGGTCGAATCCCCCTGCAGTAATCCCTCCGCATCCAGATACACTGAGCCCCAGGGCGGAGCCGGTAACGCTCCCGGCCCGGCAAACAGAGACTGCCATGCGGATTTCAGTACCTCTGTGCCCTCCGCAGCCGTGCGGCTCAGCTGTGAACACAGTGTATTGTCCACCTCACACGGCCACTGCTGTGCAAATCCCGGCAGGGTAAACAGGCGCATAGCGGCCCGGTTGCTGTCATCATCCGGCGGGAACAGATAGCAGATCCCCAGTACGTTAAACGCGGCCGCATAGTGAGCTGTTTTACTCATTACATCCCCCGTCAGATATGAATGTAATAGAACACATAACGCAGCATAAACTCTGCCGCGATGGTCAGCAGACAGCCGCTGATAAACCCGGCGCAGACCGGTAAACCGCTGCGTGCTTTTTTCTGTGCCCGCACCAGAGAGATACCGCAGAGTGCCACACCAATCACCGCCGCACCCCAGACACCAATCCGCAGCCCGGCAATACTGTCATACGCTTCAATGGGTGACAGCGGGAATGTGATTGATTTGTGTGTCAGCTGTGTACGGGTCAGGTAATGCGCATAAAACGGCTGATACAGCAGGCGCCCGATCAGACTTACCGCCATCACTCCCCACAGCAGCCACAGCTGTGATAATGATAATGTGTCTGCGGGCAGTGTAATCCCGGCCCGGTGTCCGGCTTTCCGGATCACCATCACCACCGGCACAAACAGGACGGCACCGAGTGTCAGTGTTGTGCCGTAAAACATCAGATAGGTGTTGATGTCATTCCAGGTCAGAATCGAGGTGTAACGGTAAATCGATGCCATACAAAAAATATCAGCCAGCCCGACAGCCATGGCGCCACCGTATAACAGAAAAGAGAATTTTCCTGTCTTCCACAGCCAGAGAAAACTGACACCGAGCGCACCGACAAACGCGGCCGTTACCACCACTTCACGGCTGAGCCAGGCACTGAACACATTATTAACGGCATTCGGCGCATTAAGCGGCACGCCGAGGTGGGTAATTGATGCGACCGAGCCAGCCCCCGCAATGGTGCAGATAATAAAAATCGTCAGCATCATAAAGCGTTTGAAACTGTCCGCCGGGAGGCAGCGGCTGAGATGCACGGCAAACACCCCGCTCATAACGCACAGCCCCGCCGCCGCATTCATCATGTAAGTGAAAATTAAAAGTGACCACTCATTCATTTTTCTTTTCTCTCACTGTTCATGTCATCAAAATTTGCGCCCTGATGCGGATTGATCACCAGATTCGGATGCGTGATTGACGGATCCGGCAAACCTGTCACGTAATCGAGTGAGCCGTATTTCGCCCGCAGTTCCTCAATTGGTCCGAACTGAATCGCCCCGAGCGGACAGGTGCTGACACATACCGGCTGCTCACCTTTCTGCTGAAGATCAATACAGAAATCGCATTTCGACATCTGTTTCGTTTCCGGATTCATCTGCGGTGCGCCGTACGGACACGACCACGCACAGGCACCGCAGCCGACACATTTATCGGTATTGACCATCACAATGCCGTCCCCTTCGCGCTTATGCATTGCGATTGTCGGGCAGTTGCGCACGCAGATCGGATCTTTGCAGTGGTTACAGGAGATGGAGAGTGTGCAGGCGAACACGTTATTAATCAGCGCACCGTTTTTATTGCGGCTGTAGCCGCCGCCGGTCATTTCATACACGCGACGGAAACGGCGGCCGACATCAAGATTATTTTTGTCCTTGCACGCCACCTGACACGCCTTGCAGCCGGAGCAGCGGGCGGAATCAATATAGAAACCTAACTGTTTGTCACTGACTGCCGGATAAACAATGAATTTACTCATGCTTTTTCCACCTCAACTAATAGTGTCTGGTGCGCGTTGCCGTGGGCGAGCGCGGTACTGGGTGACGAGGTGAGCACGTTGGCACATCCACCCTGATCAATGCCGTTGCTGTCCGGCTGCCACCAGGCGCCGGCCTGTAATGCCACCACGCCCGGCATAATGCGCTGTGTGATTTTCACCGGGATCATGGTGATACCGCGATCGTTATGCACTTTCACTTTCTCACCGTCACTGACGCCGCGATCAGCCGCATCCGCCGGGTTGATCCACAACTCCTGGCGCTGCACTTCCTGTAACCACGGGTTGGCAAACTGCGTGGAGTTCGCGCGGTTGCGCCCTTTCCAGGTGATCAGCTGTAACGGATATTTCGCGGTCAGACTGTCTTCCGGTCCTTCTGTTGCCGGAACATAGTGAGACAGCGCCGGGATCTCCGGATTGTGCATGTCATACAGGTGTTTGGAGAAAATCTCGATTTTGCCGGACGGGGTCGGGAACGGGTTGTTTTCCGGATCCTGAATATTCTGCTCAAACGCGACATTCTGCGTATGCGGACGATGCGTTAATAAATGGCGACGTTTGACCAGCAGCTCATCAAAGGTTGGAATGTTATCTTCCGGGCGCTTCTGTGCCGCGTCATTGACGAGAAACTCTATCCAGTCGCGATCTGTTTCATGGCCTTCGGTGAAAGCATCACGGACACCCAGTTTCTCTGCCACTTCGCACAGCCAGTCATAATCAGTACGGCGTTCAAACTCCGGCTCAATGGCTTTTTCAGACAGGATCAGATAATCGCCGTAACTCCAGGTGCCGCCGATATTCCAGCGTTCCAGAAAACTGGTTTCCGGCAGCAGCAGGTCAGCATATTTCGCACTCGGAGTGAGATAGAGGTCACTGCAGACGATAAATTCGACTTTCGATTCATCCTCCAGCACGCTTGCGGCATGAAGAATATCGGTGTTCTGGTTGGTCATGTAGTTACCCGCCATCGAGAAAATCATTTTGATTTCGGTGTCGAGTTTGTCTGCATTTTTCAGTCCGTTATCCGGCGTCACCAGGTTTTTGTCTTCGCACGCCTGCACCTGGTTGGTGATGTTGATTTTGGCTTTGACCGGGTTATCAAACAGCACCGGTCCGGCGATGGTTTTACGCAATTCCGGATTCAGCGCCATGCCGTAACCCGCTGCCCAGCCGCCACGCACACCGACATTACCGGTAATCGTTGCCAGCAGCGTGGCCCCGCGCGCACTGCGCTCACCGCAGATATGACGCTGCGGCCCCCAGCCCTGCATCAGCACCGCCGGTTTGGTTGTGGCATATTCACGCGCCAGCTGACGGATAGTGTCCGCCGGGACTTTGGTGATTTTCTCTGCCCATTCCGGGGTTTTGGCCATGCCGTCTTTGCGGCCGGTCAGATACGCCACCAGCGATTCATTATCCGCCACGCTTTCCGGCATCTGATCTTCACTGAAACCCAGGGTGTATTTATCAATAAATGCCTGATCGTGCAGATTTTCTGTCACGATGACATACATCATCGCATCCATCATCGCGTTGTCGGTGGTCGGCAGCAGCGGGATCCACTGATCCGCCAGCGAAGAGGCGGTATCGGAATAGCGCGGATCAACGACAATAAATTTGGTGCCGTTTTTTTTCATCTTCTGGAAATAGTGGTTACTGTGCCCGAAAATCGTTTCGTTCGGATTATGTCCCCACAGGATCACCAGCGGCGTATTTTCCAGGGTATCGAGTGTGCTGCCGCTGGCCGCCGTGCCGTAGGTATAGGGCGTGGCCGCCATGGTGTTGCCGTTACTGACGGAATGATAGTTTTCCAGAAAGCCGCCGGTCAGATTAAACAGGCGGCGCAGCATATTCGCGCCGGAAAAAATCCCGCCGGTCACCCCGGTACTCAGGCTGACAAACCGTGATGCCGGGCCGTATTTGTCACTGATGCGCTGCCATTCGGCGGCAATCAGGCTGGTCGCTTCTTCCCAGCTGATGCGATCAAAACGACCCTCACCGCGCTTACCGACCCGCTTCATCGGGTATTTCAGGCGATCAGGATGATAAATAAATTTCCGGTAGCCGCGTCCGCGCACGCAGGCCCGCATGATCGGCATCTCTTCATTGAGTTCCGCATCCGGCCGGGTCGTGATGCGGATAGCTTTTCCGTCTTTGATATGAGCGCGGATATCACATTTCCCGCCGCAGTCAAAACTGCTGCAGGTCGGTACAATGCGCACGCCGTCATCCGTCTGATGAACCGGAATATGTGCCGGATCAGCCGGCGCGGATGCAATACTTTCGGATGCCAGAAACGGCACCGCAGATAATACAGAACTGACCTGTATAAAGCGGCGGCGGCTTATTTCGCCGGGAGCGCCGGATTTTTCATTATCGTGGCCGGATTGATGACTCATAATGGATTTACCCCGGGTGAGAAACAGAGTGCGGTATTTAAAACATCAGGAAATAATAAATATTATTTAATTTTAAATGACCGGAAATAACTTCACGCCTCCGGTAAT
>NZ_WSPG01000050.1:0-7807 GCF_022819185.1 Morganella sp. HSTU-ASny43 | reverse complement strand
TTTTTCTAGGACCACGCCGCATACCCCCTGCGCCTGTCGGTCGTTGGGGCGGTCTAGTTTATTATCGTCCCTACCTATATTATTTTTCCTTTAAACATGTGCCTTTAAAAACTGTAACAAAAATATCTTATTTAATATTTTTAATCCAGGTTTTTTATTGTCATATAGTTTTTAATTTAATTATTTATTAAATATCAATCGCATTTACGGCATTTTAACATAGTGCTGAGGTTGGTTTATTTCTTTGATTTGTAATGATTTTTATTTATCCGCTCAGCTCCATTATATTCATCATTGTCTGATTATATTATCGCTGCATGTTTATATATATAGCGGCAAGTTGATTTCATCTTGATCCCGCTCAATATGCCGGTATTTCACTCATTTACACTGAACATGTAAAAATATTACCTGTTCACATCGGTCACACCTGAAATATGAGAAATAAATGCAGGAATATACCGGACTATTTTATCTCAGCCAGTGATACCCGCCGGAGAGTTTCCGGCAGCGTACGTTAAGGAATCTTCTATGATTTACCCGCTGACAGAACAGACCCCGGTTTTACAGCATAATGCGGCGTTGCAGCGGTATGTCCGGCGTTATGCCGATATTGAAAAACAGACACAGCAGGCCATCGCACAGTACGGATTGTCTTTTGAATCGCCGTACCGGCGTCAGGCCGAAACGGACGCGCTGCGCCTTGAGGTGAAAGCACTGGGTGCGGTTTTTGCCAACAACGGTAAAAGCATCCACAGCCGCTGGCTGTCATCCGCCTGTGTGCAGTGCCGCACCGGCGAGGGCAGTTACACCACGTTTTTATCCCTGAAATGTCACCGTGACTGCTATTTCTGCTTCAATCCGAATCAGGAAAATTACGACGGTTTTCAGAATGAGATGCGGGATGCCATTGGTGAGGTGAATGCGATTGCCGCAGAAGGGTATCCGCTCACCCATATTGCCCTGACCGGCGGCGAGCCGTTGTTGTTTCGTCAGGAGAGTATCCGCTTTTTTGAAACAGTGCAGGCGAAACTGCCCGGCGTTCATACCCGGCTGTACACCGCCGGTGATCCGCTGGATCGCAATACTGCGCTGGCACTGGCGAAAGCCGGTCTGAAAGAGGTGCGTTTCAGTATCAAAATTGATGATCCGCCGGAGAAAATTGAAAAGGTTCTCAGCCGGATAGCGCTGGCACGGGAGATTTTCCCGGATGTGATGGTGGAAATGCCGGTGATCCCGGGTAGCGAGGAGCAGATGTATGACCTGCTGCTGAAGCTGGATGCTATCGGCGTGGACGGCATCAATCTGCTGGAATTCTGTTTCCCGCTGACCAACAGCCCTGCCTATCAGGAACGGGGCTTTGCCCTGAAAAATCCCCCTTATGAAGTCTATTACAACTACTGGTACGCAGGCGGTCTGGCGGTGGCAGACAGTGAGCTGGCCTGTCTGCGGGTGCTGAAATTTGCCCTCGGAAATCAGCTTTCCGTTGGTGTGCATTACTGCTCGCTGGAGAACAAACACACCGGCCAGGTGTATCAGAGTAATGCATTTATCAGCGCGGAGCCGTATTACCTGTTTTCTTCCCGTGATTACTTTTTCAAAAGCGCCAAGGTGTTCGGTGAGGACTGTGCTGCCGTCGCGGCAGCATTGCGTAAGGCGGGTGTCCCGTTCCGTGAGGATCTCCTGCACGGTTTTTTACAATTCAGTCCTGAATCGATTATGCGCCTGACAGACATCCCTGAACTGCCTGTTCTGCTGACATCCCACATTGCGGAAGCCGATGAACAGGGCAATCCCCTGATTAAAGAAGTGCGGGTGGAATTCACCACACCCGCTGAATTTTCGCCCGACGATATCCACGGAGGTATGTGTGAACAGTGATAACCGGGATCCGGATTATCTGTATGCGCGTCAGTTTGCTTATGACGTCCTGCGCCGTCTGCTGACGGACGAACCGACAGCGGAACTGCTGGTTTATCTGCGTGATGAGGGGCTGTCACTGTTTCCGGCAGATGACGCACTGCCCGCCATGCAGAGTGCGCTCGATGCCATGCAGGATGATCTGAATACCCGCATGCTTAAACGCGGTGCCGCCGATTTTGAGGCGCTGCACTGGGATTTCACACGCCTGTTTATCGGGCCGGAATCGCCGCCTGCACCGCCGTGGGAGTCAGTTTATGTCTCCCGCGACAAACTGCTGTTTCAGGAAAGTACCCTGAATGTGAAAACCTTTTATCAGCAGAACGGTTTTCATCTGCCGGAAAAGGAGTATGAGGCGGCGGATCATATCGGCTATGAGCTTGATTTCCTCTGGAAACTGAGTGAACAGGCGTCACAGGAGCTCGACCGGGAACAGGCGATGTGTGAGCGCATTACTGCGCCGCTGGCCGTTTCCTCTGACTTTATGCAGGCACATCTGCTGGCGTTTATCACGCCGTTTTGCCGTGAACTGAATAATCACGCGGAGACCGCGTTTTATCGTCAGCTCAGCACACTTCTGGAAGTCTTTGTCCGGAGTGATTATAAGAAAATCAATGAATTAATAAACTTACAATAATAATTTAAAAACCTGATGATGAGGTAAGAGCAATGTCAGACAGACAGAAAACCGGCGTAACCCGCCGTTCATTTCTGAAATGGACGTCGGCGGCATCCGCCATGGCGGCACTGCCGTTAAGCAGACAACTTCACGCGGCCACCCCGGCACCGGCACAGACCACCCCGGCGGCGGCACCTGCCGCCAAAGGGCAGTGGAAACCTGTCGCCTGCTGGCATAACTGCGGCGGGCGCTGTGTTAACAAAGCACTGGTGGCCGATGGTGTGGTGGTCAGACAAAAAACTGATGATGTGGTGGCGGATTCCCCTGACTTCCCGCAGCAGCGCGGGTGTCTGCGCGGGCGTTCCCAGCGTAAACAGGTGTTCGGGGCCGACCGCCTGAAATACCCGATGAAACGCAAAAACTGGGCGCCGGGCGGCGGGGACAAAACCCTGCGCGGACGTGATCAGTGGGTGCGTATCAGCTGGGATGAGGCACTGGATATTGTGGCCTCCGAAACCAAACGCATCACCGGACAATACGGCAATGAATCCCTCTGGGTTACCGGCGGTAACGGTACGGATTTCCAGAGTGTGTTCTCCGCCGCCGGGGGCTTTACCGGTGACTGGGGCACCACCTCCTGGGGCGCATGGTTTGAAACCCCGGCCCATCTGGGCCTCCTGGAAGGGTTCTACACCTTCGGCACCAATGACCGTTTTGATATGCGCAACTCACAACTGATTGTGATGTGGGGCGCAAACCCGGCGTGGTCCAGCCCGGGCAGCCCGACTTATAACTATTATCAGGCGAAAAAAGCCGGGGCACGTTTTATCAGTATTGACCCGAGTTATACCGCCACCGCAGAGCTGATGGATGCGGACTGGTATCCGATCAACCCGGGTACAGACCACGCGCTGGCGCTGGGGATTATGCATGCACTGCTGGAGATGGACAGCCCGGAGAATCCGCTGATCGATTGGGAATTCCTGCGACGCTGCACTGTCGGTTTTGATGAGAGCAATATGCCGGCAGGGGCGGATCCGAAGAAAAACTTTAAGGATTATCTGCTCGGCACCTACACCGGCAAGCCAACCACCCCGGAATGGGCGGCAGACATCTGCGGTATTTCCGCATCGGACATCCGCTCGCTGGCGCGTCAGATCGGCGGCACACAGCGTGTGGCGCTGTTAACCGGTTGGGCACCGGCACGTATTCATAACGGTGAGGGATGGGTTCAGGCATTCTCAACACTCGGGTTTATGACCGGGCATATGGGCCGTCCGGGCCGCATGACTGGTGCGTGTTGTCACTATGCCGCCGGGAACAACGGTACCCGTCTGGTGATGGCCGGTGCGAACGGCTTACCGGCAGTGAAAAACCCGGTCACTCTGAAAATCAACCACAACGAACTGAACCGCGCCCTGCTGGAGAAAAAATTCCGTCAGCGCGGCGTGGGGGATGTGGATGCCAATATTCAGATGATTTTCCACCCGTTTAACGCCACCTTACAGACCCGCGCCAACATTATGCAGGGAATCGAGGCGTATCGCAGCGGCGTGGAATTTATCGCGACCGCAGCTTATGTCCCGCATACCTGTGCGAAATATTCCGATGTGATCCTGCCGGTGACAACCGAATGGGAGCGCGAGGGAACCATTCTTAACCCGAGTAACCGTGAAGTCATCATTGCTGCGGTGAATGTGACTCAGCCGCTGTATGAAGCGAAAAGCGACCAGTGGATCGCCAAAGAGCTGGGTAAACGTCTGGGTATCAATGTGGATGAGATCTTCCCGATCTCCGAAAAACAGCAGTTCTTCAATAAACTCAACGGTGCAACCATCATTACTGAGGATGGTGTCACCAAAGCGCCGCTGTTTACCATCACTCAGGCGGATATTGATGAGTGGCAGGTGACCGGTACGCCGCAGGAAGGGCGCATCACGCTGAATGAATTCCTGACCAAAGGGAAGTATCAGGTGGAGCGCACGCCGGATGATAATTACGGCTATATCGCGTATGAGGACTTTATCCGCGATCCGGCGGCGAATCCGCGTCCGACGCCAAGCGGTAAGTTTGAAATCTACTGCGAAACCCTGGTGGAGAAAGCGAAAGAGTGCGGCTGGACAGAATTACCGCCGATCGCCGAATACATCCCGTCAGCGAGCGGCTATGAAGCCAGCTTTAAAGATTTCAGCAAAAAAGAGAAAGGGGATTATCCGTTCCAGGTTTATAACCCGCACTATCTGCGCCGTTCACACAGTACCCTGGATAACGTGCCGTGGCTGCGCGAACAGTGGCCGAGCCCGATCTACATTAATACCTCTGATGCGAAACGTCTGGATATTAAACAGGGCGAAACCGTTCTGGTGACCAGCCCGCAGGGTAAAATTCTGCGTCCGGCGCTGGTGACCCAGACGATGAAACCGGGTGTGGTTGCACTGCCGCACGGCAGTTGGACCAATGTGGATGAAACCACCGGGATTGATATGGCCGGGGCGGATAACACCCTGACCATTCAGGTACCGACCGGACTGGGTACCTCCGGGTGGAACACGATGCTGTGTAACATCGAAAAATGGCACGGTGAGCAATTAACTGACGATGCGCGTCTGCCGCAGCGGATTATCGGATAAGGGGCACAGACATGGATAACCAAGTTGGATTTTATATAAATGTCGCCGCCTGCATCGGGTGCAAAACCTGTGTTGTGGCGTGCAAGGATAAGAACGATCTCGAAGTCGGGCGTAATTTCCGCCGTGTGTATGATATCGAGGCCGGGGAATATCCGCGCCCGCGCCGCTGGCATCTCTCGATTGCCTGTAATCATTGTGACGATCCGCAGTGCGTCAGCCATTGCCCGACAACCGCGATGCATAAGCGGGAAGAGGACGGGGTGGTGCTGGTGGATCATGATAAGTGTGTGGGCTGCCGCTACTGTACCTGGGCCTGTCCGTATGAAGCACCGCAGTTTGATCCGGCGATCGGTATGATGACCAAGTGTGATACCTGTCTGGATCTGCGGGAGCAGGGCGGCAATCCGATGTGTGTGGATTCCTGCCCGATGCGCGCCATTGAGTTCGGCCTTATCAGCGAACTGCGCAAAAAATACGGCACCAATGCCGATATCGGCGGCTTGCCAAGCTCATCCATTACCCGGCCGAACCTGGTTGTCGGCACCAAAGGATAAGGAGAATTATCATGCATGAACTGCCTCTTGTTATATTCACCTTATTTATGCAGGCTTCGGTCGGCTGTCTGGTGATCACGCTGCTTTGTTATTTCCGTCTGTTCGGCTGCACGGATGCCCGCACCGGGATGAAATGGGTGCGTGTTCCGCTGGTTGCTTCTTTCCTGCTGGGCTGTGTCGGCTTACTCGGCTCCCTGTTCCATATGGGGAATCCGTTCCATATGTTTTACACCATGCTGCACGTCTCGACCTCGTGGATGAGCCGTGAAGTCTGGGCGACCGCCATTTATATGGCGCTGCTGTTCTTCAGTGTCGCGCTGCTGCTGTTAAAACAGAAAGTGAACGGCTTCCTGCTGCTGTTAAGTGCGGCGGCGGGGCTGGTGTATATGTATGCGATGTCCGCACTGTATGCGAATACCCTGTTTAACCTGTGGGGCGGGCTGTTTACCTATGCCGGATTCTTCGGCACAGTACTGCTGACCGGCGGGATGATCGCAGGTCTGCTGCTGGTGACCGCGCTGGGCTTTGCCCGTGAGGATGTGCTGATTCAGCGTGTGGTGAAAATTTCCCTCGCCGCCGGTGTGGCCGGGCTGCTGCTGATGCTGTTGGGCGCATTGTCTCTGCTCGGTAATATCGGTGAGCCGGTCTACGCAGGGATGACACCGCGTACCATGCCGGAAGGGCTGCTGAATCTGAATATCATCCGCGTGGTGCTGATCGGGCTGGGGATGTTCTTTGCCGGTCGTCTGCTGTGTCAGAAAAATGCACAGATCACTAACGGCACACTGATGATGGCTCTGGCGGCCATCTGTGTATTTGCCGGTGAAGCGGTCGGTCGGGTGGTGTTCTTCTCACTCGGCGCATAACACGCTGTATGAAACAAAAAATCCGGACGTGAGAGCGTCCGGATTTTTTATCAGCGGGTCAGAATCACATCCCCTAAGATATTGTCTTTCAGCAGGCCGCCGTTTTTCGCCCGGAACAGCACAAAATCAATATCCCGTGCCTGATAGCGCTCACGCAGAATGGTGGTGATCTCTTTGATCGCCTTACCCTGCAGTAATCCGTCAATCATCATCGCCAGCAGCAGAGACTGGTCGCTGTAGGTCAGCGGATTGAGCGACCCCATGACCCGGTTGAGATAGTGATCAAAGACCGGCAGCGGGTTTTCCGGGTGTTCGCGGTTCAGTTTAATCTGCACGTCGATCACGGTATTAAAATCAATACCATAATGAGCAATGCGGTCGCGCAGATCATTGACATAGCGATCGACATCATCGGAATAGAGTGTGCTGATGGTGCCGCCGAATGTAAACAGCGTCATGCCGTTCAGGCGCTGCAGAATATACAGGGCAATATAAAGATTGTAGCGTGACGGGATCAGCAGACAGTTATCAATCCACCAGACCAGCACATGATGCGGGCTGATGCTGTCATCAATATATTTGACCGGCGGATAGATCATTATTTCTGTATCACTTAACTCACCGAGGTGCGTCTGGATCAGATTATCCACCTGACGCCACTCCAGCCCGCCGCTGCCGCAACCGAGTGCCGGAATTGCCACGGATTTCAGCCCCTGTTTTTTGATCAGGGCTTTCAGTTCACGCAGGCCACTTTCGATAAATTCATAACCGGAAGGGGAATCCCATTTATTCCGGGTCGGGAAATTAATAATTTTACGTCCGTGTTCATCAGTTACTGATAACTGACCGGCGCCTATTTTATTTTCTTTGCATAAGGCTTCATAGGCGCGTGCATTTACCGGATAATCCAGTCTGAACTGATAGGCAATTCCTTTTCCCATAACGCCCTGACAATTAACGGCATTTACCAGCGCCTGAGCATCAGATCTCAGTAAATCACCTTTGAGGTATTTAATCATCGTTACAGTCCGTTTCTTTATTCAGTCTGTGACATTGTCGCCTGCTCCGGCGCTGACGGGTATCGGAATCTTCTCGGGTTTACGGAATAAGAATAGTCACGGAAATAATAAGTAATAATAACAGGAGAAATAAAGCTGAATTAAATATAAGAAAATAAAAAAAGAGAATATGCCGCATAATAAGCGGCATATTATTAAC